>NZ_JBHWJY010000005.1:0-203121 GCF_042731135.1 Streptomyces sp. NPDC059874 | reverse complement strand
CCCCGGGCGCAAGGCCCGGGGCGTCCCGTACTGCATGGAGGTGTGCGGCGGGGTCAGAGGTCCGCGAGGTCCAGCCCGGCCTGCGCGGCGGCCGCCTGCACGGTCTGCTCCAGCAGCACGGCGATGGTCATCGGGCCGACGCCGCCCGGGACCGGGGTGATCAGCGAGGCGCGGGCGGCGGCCGACTCGAAGTGGACGTCGCCGACGTTGCCCTCGTTGTACCCGGCGTCCAGGACCACGGCGCCCGGCTTGAGGTCCTCGCCCCGGATGAACTCGGCCTTGCCGACGGCGGCGACCAGCACGTCCGCCTGGCGCACGATCGAGGGGAGGTCCTGGGTGCGGGAGTGACAGTAGGTGACGGTGGCGTTCTGCTCCAGCAGCAGCATCCCGGCCGGCTTGCCCAGGATCGCGCTGCGGCCGACGACCACGGCGTGCTTGCCGGTGAGGTCCACGTCGTAGGCGGCGAGCAGGCGCATGATGCCGCCGGGGGTGCAGGAGACGAAGCCCGGCAGGCCGAAGCCCATGGCGGCGAAGGAGTGCATGGTGACCCCGTCGACGTCCTTGCCGGGGGCGATGGCCTCGAAGGCGGCGCGCTCGTCGATGTGGTGCGGGACGGGGTGCTGCAGCAGGATGCCGCTGATCTCCGGGTCCTCGGAGAGCGCGGTGAGGGTGGCCACCAGTTCCTCGGTGGTGGTCTCGGCCGGCAGCTCCACGTGGCGGGAGGTGATCCCTGCCTTGGCGCAACGGTTCTGCTTCATCCGGACGTACGTCACGGAGGCGGGGTCCTCGCCGACCAGCACGGTCGCGAGGCAGGGCGCGGTGCCGGTGCGCTCGGTGATCTTCGCCGCGTAGGCGGCGGTCTGCTCCGAGATGCGGCGGGCGAGGGCGGTGCCGTCCATCAACCGGGCGGAGCCGGCGGCAGTGGCGGTGGCGGTCTGGGCAGTCGTCACGGGGTCTCCTGAACGTCGCTGCGTCACGCGGTCGCGGTTCGCGGGTTCGCCCAGGCGCGCGGCAGTCGACGTACCGGAGTACGCCGGGCCGCTCCCCGGTGGTGATCCACCCGAACGCCAGTCACGGCCCGCACCCACTGTAGTCGACATATCCACTGGTTCAGCGGTGCCCGACCTGCGACGATCAATACATGACGCGCACTTTCGACCACCTTGTCGCGGAGGCCGAGTCGGTTTCCGTGGACGGCTGGGACTTCTCCTGGCTCGACGGCCGGGCCACCGAGCAGCGCCCCTCCTGGGGCTACCAGGGGCTGCTGCGCGAGCGCCTGGCCCAGGTCCGGTCCGCACTGGACATCCAGACGGGCGGCGGTGAGGTCCTCGCCGGGGCCGCGCCGCTGCCCCCGCTCACGGCGGCCACCGAGTCCTGGCCGCCCAACATCGAGAAGGCGACCCGGCTGCTGCACCCGCTCGGCGCGGTCGTGGTCGCGGATGCCGACGAGCCGCCGCTCCCCTTCGGCGACGAGGCCTTCGAGCTGGTGGCCAGCCGGCATCCGGTGACGATCTGGTGGGACGAGATCGCGCGGGTGCTGACCCCGGGCGGCACCTACCTGTCCCAGCAGGTCGGTCCGGCGAGCGTCTTCGAGCTCGTCGAGTACTTCCTGGGCCCCCAGCCCGAGGAGGTCCGGCGCGGCCGGCACCCGGACGACGCCGTGGCCGACGCCACCAAAGCCGGCCTCGAAGTCGTCGACCTGCGCTCCGAACGGCTCCGTACGGAGTTCCACGACATCGGAGCCGTGATCTACTTTCTTCGGAAGGTGATCTGGATGGTGCCCGGCTTCACGGTCGGGCAGTACCGGGACCGGCTGCGCGAGCTCCACGAACGGATCGAACACGATGGTTCGTTCGTCGCGCACACCGCCCGTTTCCTCATCGAAGCCCGCAAAACGGGGTGACCGAGGGGCGGACGGATTCACGCCGTACAGGTTGCCCGCCCACAGCGTGGCGCAGGTCACTCAATTCAGCGCGTAACGAATCGACTCGAGCGTGCGATGAACCGACAGGTGTCCTCGCGCGGCCCGGAATACAGACCCCCCTCGGGTCTGTTTCCCAAGTTCGCGCGATGATGTCCCGCCGACCCCTTATCTGTTCGCAACGAGAGGCTCCTTGTGTCGCTCAGCCCGTCCCGTACGTTCCCTCCGGAGATCGCCGAATCGGAGGCCCTCGTCGCGCTCGTAGAGCGCGGCCGCGAGCAGGGTCACATCAACGGTGACGACGTGCGCCAGGCCTTCGAGGCCGGCCGCATCCCGGTGGACCAGTGGAAGCGGGTCCTGCGCAGCCTGAACCAGGTCCTGGACGAGGAGGGTGTCGCCCTCCACGTCAGCGCCGCGCCCGCCACGAAGGCTGCTGCCAAGAAGCCCCGCAAGGCAGCCGCCGCCCCGGCCCGTACCGTCGCCAAGAAGGCGGCCACCCCGCCGCGCCCCATCGGCGCGCGCAAGACGGCCGCCGCCCCGGCCACGGCCACGGCGATATCCGCCACGACCGCCGCTGCCGCCGACGACGAGGTGACGTCCGACACGGCCGCCGCCGAGCCGAAGAAGCGCACGGTCAAGAAGACCGCCGCGAAGAAGACCGCCGTCAAGAAGACCGCGGCCGCGAAGAAGACCGGTGCCAAGGACGCCGACGAGGGCGAGACCCCGGTCGTCGAGGGCGAGGACTGGGCGGCCGAGGACCTGGTCGACGAGGCCGAGGAGGAGACTCCGAAGGCCGGCGGCACGCAGGGCTTCGTCCTGTCCGACGACGACGAGGACGACGCCCCGGCGCAGACCGTCATGGTCGCCGGCGCCACCGCCGACCCCGTCAAGGACTACCTCAAGCTCATCGGCAAGGTTCCGCTCCTCAACGCCGAGCAGGAGGTCGAGCTCGCCAAGCGCATCGAGGCGGGCCTGTTCTCCGAGTACAAGCTCGAAGAGGAGGAGGACCACAAGCCCGCGTTCAAGCGCGAGCTGGAGATCCTCGTCGAGGACGGCCGCCGGGCGAAGAACCACCTGCTGGAGGCCAACCTCCGCCTCGTGGTCTCCCTCGCCAAGCGCTACACCGGCCGCGGCATGCTCTTCCTGGACCTGATCCAGGAGGGCAACGTCGGCCTGATCCGTGCCGTGGAGAAGTTCGACTACACCAAGGGCTTCAAGTTCTCCACGTACGCGACCTGGTGGATCCGGCAGGCGATCACGCGTGCCATGGCCGACCAGTCGCGCACCATCCGCATCCCGGTGCACATGGTCGAGATCATCAACAAGCTCGCCCGTGTGCAGCGCCAGATGCTCCAGGACCTGGGCCGCGAGCCCACCCCGGAGGAGCTGGGCAAGGAACTCGACATGACCCCCGAGAAGGTCATCGAGGTCCAGAAGTACGGCCGCGAGCCGATCTCCCTGCACACCCCCCTGGGTGAGGAGGGCGACAGCGAGTTCGGTGACCTCATCGAGGACTCCGAGGCGGTCGTGCCGGCCGACGCGGTCTCCTTCACCTTCCTCCAGGAGCAGCTCCAGTCCATCCTGGGCACGCTCTCGGAGCGCGAGGCGGGCGTGGTCTCCATGCGCTACGGCCTCAACGACGGTCAGCCGAAGACCTTGGACGAGATCGGCCGCGTGTACGGGGTCACCCGTGAGCGCATCCGCCAGATCGAGTCCAAGACCATGTCGAAGCTCCGTCACCCGTCGCGCTCCCAGGTGCTGCGCGACTACCTCGACTAAGCCCTCAGGCCAGTCGGAAGACCGGCCCTCGTGGTGTGAACGGCAGGGAGGCACCCTGCGGGATCAGGAAGGCGTGTTCGCGCCGGATCCGCAGGGTGTCGCACCAGCCGTCCGTGATCACGAGGACCGGGGCTCCGGGCGGGAAGTCCTCCGCCCGGTGCAGCAGGTCGATGCCCGGTTGCAGAACGGTGCCGCCGCGGCCGTGGACCTTCACCCGGCCCGCTATTTCGGTCGGTGGCAGATAGCCCGCGTCGTACGGCGCCGCGTCGCAGAACACGACGCGGGCGGCCGGTACGTCGCGGGCTTCCGCGTACGAGGCGATGGCGCCCAGCGCCTTGCCGAGCAGGGCGGCGTTCATCGAGCCCGAGGTGTCGAGGACCACGCCGAAGGTGCAGCGGGCCACCTCCTCGGGCGGGAAGTACCGGCCCGCCCGCGGGATGTCCGGGGTGGATGCCTGGCGGCGGGCCGGGCGCGCGTACGACCGTACGGGCTCGGGGCACGGGACGTACTCGTCGAACCAGCGGGCGAGCCGCGCGTCCCACGGCACCGGCGGGTGGGCCAGCGCCCGGATCTCCTGGATCAGCCCGGCGGGCAGCAGGCCGCGCTCCCCCTGCACGTGCAGGTCGAAGCCCTGGACCAGGCCGCGCCGGTAGAACTCGTCGAGGTCCGCGTACGGGCGCCGCGCGCCGTGCGCGAGCGGCTCGCCCAGGATGTCCCCGGTGCCCTTGCCGCGCAGCGTCGCGAGCCGGCGCATGCGGCGCAGGTCGACGGTGATCCGGTCGTAGACCTCCTCGACCGAGAGCCCCTTCAGCAAGGGGTCGTACAGCAGGCCCTCCGGCATGCTGCCGACCCGCATCTCCACCAGCCAGCCGTTGACGACGTAGTCCGCGGCGACGTTGTGCAGGTACGGATCGCGGGCGCCGCGGCGCTCGCCGTGGCGCAGGGCGGCGTGCAGCATCTCGTGGGCCAGGATGAACCGCCACTCCTCGTCGTCGAAGGTGCGCAGCGGGTTGATGTAGATCTCCCCGGCGGTGGCGCTGACGGCGGCGATGGCGATGTCCTGGGCGCGGGCCAGCTCGGCGTCGGCGACGACGGTCAGCCCGGCCGCCAGGCCGCCGAGCAGCGGGTACGAGGAGACGAACCAGTTCAGCGCGCGGTCCCACGGGCGCTTCGCGCGGCCGTCGTGGCCACCGGCCACGGCCATGGTGGCGGAGACGGCCCGGGTGAGGGCGTGCGCGAAGGCGGTCTCCCAGTCGGGGACCGCGAGGGCCGGGGTGGGCCAGCCGAGCAGGACCTGGTCGGGGTGGTCCCCGGCGGTGCCGCAGTTCTCGTAGGCGGGCGGGATGCCGTCGCGGCGCCAGCGGGCGGCGAGCAGTTCCTCGTCCCCACCGGGGTACTCGGCCGGGAGGTGGTCCGGGGCCCGGCCGACCGGGAAGGTCAGCAGGAAACGGTTCACGACGGCGCAGCGGGCGGCGCGGTCGAAGCGGTCGGGCTGCGGGCGGTCGTCCTCCTTGGCGGCCGGGACGTGGCCGAAGCCCAGGTGGAGCAGGGCGTGGGCGATCGCCCAGGCCCATTCCCGGGGCTCGGCCCGTTTGGTGGGGTGGACGTGCAGGATGCCGTTGGAGGTGACGGCGACCAGTCCCCCGGCGGGGGTGGCCGCGCATCCGGGCCCGCGGCAGATCTTGCCGTTGACGGCGCCGAGCGCCGGGTTCCGCTTGACCAGGGCCAGGCCCTCGGCGAAGGCCTGGTCGGCCGGATCTGGCTTGGCGGCCTTGCCGGCCTTGCCGGCCTTGTTCCGCGAGGTACGGCTCACCGACGGGCCTCGACCAGCCGGGGCATGTCGCGTGCGGCCTCGATCAGGAACCAGCCGGGCAGCACCGGCAGACCGTCGGCGTCGTCGGCGATGACGGTCTGGGCCACCTCGACGGATATCTCGGCGAGCTGCACGAGCAGCGACTTGGCCCGGTACGCGGTCTCGCGCATGGCGGGCGAGACATGGCTCTTGTCGGCGGGCAGTTCCTTGACCAGGCGTCCCCGGAAGGCCTCCGCCAGGTAGTACAGCAGGTCCCGGTCCGCCAGGCCGCGCGGCCAGCCCGCGTCGCCCTTCATGATCGCCTCGATGCCGTAGGCGTGGCGGACGATCTTCGCGTAGCCGCAGAAGGAGACGGCGTGCGCCGGGGTCAGGGTGCCGTGCGCGATCACCTTCAGGGTCTGCTCGTCGAGACCGGCACCGAAGGAGTGCAGGGCGTCGGAGAGCATGTGCCAGGAGCGCGGGGTGGAGAACGGCTCCTCCGTCTTCGGCGGCTGCGACCAGAGGTGGTCGGGGCGGTCGGTGAGGTAGTCGGTGACCCAGGGGTGGATGCCGTTCTCGCCGGCCCAGACCAGCCAGTCCTGCGCGGAGGCCGTCAGGTGCACGTGGGTGAGGCGGTTCACGAGGGCCGAGGCGATGGGACGGGCCAGCGCGTTGTCGGTCGCCCGGTTTCCGGCGCCGATGACCACGGAGCCCCCGGGGAGCTCGTAGGAGCCGATCCGGCGGTCCAGGATCAGCGAGTAGAACGCCTTCTGGACGTCGGGGCTCGCGGCGTTGAGCTCGTCGAGGAAGAGGCAGTACGGCTCGTCGCGCGCGATGGCCTCGGGCGGGCAGAAGACGGACCGGCCGTCACGGATCTGCGGTACGCCGATGAGGTCCTCGGGGGCGAGCTGCGTACCGAGGAGGCTCACGCATTCCAGGCCGAGGGAGTCGGCGAACTTCCGTACGAGCGAGGACTTGCCGATTCCGGGCGCGCCCCAGATGAAGACGGGCCGCACGGTGGCGAGGCCGAGGAGCAGTTCGGGAAGCTGGGCGGGGGTGACGGCAACGGCGGCCTGCACGAAAGGTGTTCCTCAAGGTGGGGTACGTGGTGCGCCCAGTGTGGGCGCACCACGTACCCCGGAGCATCCGGTTTTCCGATCGGGCGGCGCCGGATCAGACGGCGGTGTGCTCCAGCAGGTGCTTGAGCTTCTCCTCGCTCCTGGGCATCTCCTTGCGGACCATGGGCTTGACCGCGAGGGGGACGAGCGCCCGGCCCATGCCGTGGCCCTCGAAGTCCACGGCCAGGGTGACGCGGGACCGGGTCCCGCCGTCGAGGGGTTCGATGGTTCCCTGTACCTCCGGCCGCACCGGTCCGTCGACGCCGTGGATGTGCCAGCTCCTCGGCGGGTCCAGCTCCGTGAACTCCATGGTCGTGGGGATCCTCCGCTTGCCGATCTGCCGGGTGACGACGACCTGCGAACCGACGTGGACGGGCAGATCGCCCATCGGGACGGCGGATACGGCGCTGTCCTGCCACTCCGGCAGGTGCGTGGGGTCCGTGATGTAGGAGAAGACGTCCTCCGGGCTGCGGGAAATCTCGATGGTATTTCTGATCGCGGACATGGCGACCCCTTCAGGCCCCCCTGGCGGCGCTCTCTTTCCACGCTACCGCGCAGGTCAGGCGGCCGCGCGGCGCGCTGCGGGACCGGTCGGTGAGGGGCGGGCCGGTGAGGGGCGGGCTGGTGAGGGGCGGGCCCAGCCGGGCGGGTTCTGCGGGCCGGCTGCGCCGGGGCCGGGCGCGCGCCGGGGCGTCTCCTCGGGCGCCGAACGCTTCCAGGGGTCGGAGGGCCGAGGGTGACTGCGTTCGGCGCCCTGCGGGGACGCCCCGGCACACACCCGACCCCTCACAGCCGGCGGGCGTCGGCTCAGGGGTCCGGCTGTGCGGCCTGGGCCGAGGACGGGGGCTCGGCCGGGGCGAGGGCGGGCTCGGAGACCGGCCATGCGGTCGGCTCCGGAACGGGGCGGCCGACCGGGAGCGGGCCCAAGGGGATCTGGGGGCCGTCCCGTTCCGCGTCGCGGAGCCAGCCGCGCAGCACGCCGTGGACCGCCTCCGCGCCGACGATCTCCGCGGGCGGCTGCGCGAGTTCCGTCGGCCACATCAGGAACGGGTGCCCCTGCGCCCCGCCCAGGCCGCCGTGGGAGCCGATCTGCTCCTCGAAGGCGTGCACCGCGCCCGTGGCCGGGTCGTACGCCGAGTTCACCATGACGTCGGCCACGTGCGGGAAGGCGTCGGTCCGCCGGACGGCCTCGGCCGCGCCCGGGCCGAAGGGGGCCAGCAGTTCCTCCGCCTCGCCGGGCACGTCCAGCCGGGCCACCGCCCCGCCCGGGCCCAGCACCTCCCCGTCCACCAGCAGGAAGCCCACGCCGGGGTGGTTCGCCAGCGTGGCCAGCAGGGCGGGGTGCGCCCGCTCGACGAGTTGCCGGGAGGCGCGGCCCCGGACATCGGGGAAGGAGATCAGCCCGAGGTTCCCGGAGGCGAGCACCACCGGGTCGGTGCCCGGCTCCGGGTGGGCCTCCTCGCCCTCCTCCACCGGCCGGTGCAGCGCGGTCCGTACGGCGGCGCGGGCCTCGGCCCCGCTGCGGGTGCGACCGGCCCGGCGGGAGACGGGCAGCCCGCAGCCGGCCCGGACCAGGTCCTTCAGGGAGAGCCCGTAGCGGCTCAGGAAGGTCTCCCCCGGGCTCTGTCCGTGGTCGGAGAGGAGCACGATCCGGTACTCCCTCGGCGCGTGCTCGGCGACCCGGGCGATCAGCGCGATGCTCCGGTCCAGGCGTTCCAGGACCCGGTCGGTGTCCCGGCCGTGCGGACCGGAGTGGTGGGCGACCTCGTCGTAGGCGACCAGGTCGGCGTAGACGGCGGCGCGGCCGGCCAGCATGTCTCCGATCACCGCCGCCACGACCACGTCCCGTTCGACCACGGTCGCGAAGGCCCGGATCAGCGGGTACAGCCCGCCGCGCGACACCCGCGGGGCGTCTGCGCGCGTCCGGGCCCGGACCGACTGGCAGATCTCCCGGCCGACCTCGGCGACGAAGGACACCGCCGTGCGCACCGCGTTGGCCGGATCGGAGAAGTACGCGAAGTAGCCCGCGCGGGAGCGGTTCGCCCGGCCGCGCCGGGCCGACACGGACAGGACGAGCGCCAGTTGGTCGGCGCCGCCGCTGAACAGGTTGCCCCGGCTCGCCCCGTCCCGGGTGAGGAGTCCGGCGTCGCCGGTGCGCTCCATCGCGCGCCGCTGGAGTTCGGCGGCGCTGGTGGGCCGGTTGCACACCACCACCTCGCCGGTGTCCTTCTCGTACCAGCGGAAGGCGGGCACGTCGAAGTTGGAGCCGTGCAGGATGCCGAGCTGGCTGGCGCCGGTCTGGCTCGACCAGTCCGTACGCCAGGGGGTGACGCGGTGGCTGCGCTCCAGCCACCCGGCGACGGTGGGCATCAGCCCGGCGCGCGAGGCGCGGCGCAGCGCGTCGTACCCCACGCCGTCGAGCTGGAGGAAGACCAGCCCGGGCGCGGCTTCGCCCGATCCCGGCGCGCCCGCCCTGCGCAGCCTGCGGCGGCGCCGGTCGGCGAGCCGGTAGAGCCGCCTGCGGTACGCCTCGTCGTCGCGCACCGCGAGCGCGGTGGAGGTGGCCGAGGCGACGGCGGACATCACGGCGGCCACGACGACCGCGGTCTCGGGCTCCACTTGGCCGCGCCCGGTCGGGATCAGGCTGAGCGCTATGAGGAGCAGCGAGCCGTTGAGGAAGAAGACGAGCAGCCCGAGCACCAGGGCGGGCACCAGCAGCAGGGCCCGTACGAGCACGGGCCAGACCAGGGCGCTCAGCAGGCCGAAGGCGCCCGCTCCCCAGGCGGCGGTCAGGCCGATCTGCGTGATGCTGTCGCCGTCGCCGGACTGGAGCCTGAAGTCCGGCAGTATCCCGGCCAGGGCGAGCATGGTCAGGGTGGACACCGCCCATACGAGGACCACCCGCACCAGGGCGCTGCCCGCGGTCCGCCATCGTCCTCGCACCACGCCGCAACCTCCCGCGAGCCCCGTCCCGCCTTCCAGGCTCGCACAGGCGGGCTCACCCGGCCGGGCGACACGGGGCGGCGGTACGCGCCGGTCAGGTGCCGTCGTAGCCCGCGGTCGGCATGGACAGTCGGCGGTGTACCTCGGCCTTCATCGCGGAGGTGTACTGCGGCTCGTCGTGCCCGGCGGTCTCCAGGCGTACGCCGCGCCGCGCGCACTCGGCGGTGAACTCCTCGACGGAGCGCAGTGCGCGGGCCAGCACCCGGTGGTTGGCGGCGACGAAGAGGTCGACCTGGCCGGCGTCGACGTCGGACCAGAGCCCGCAGTGGTCGGCGCGCAGCCCGTAGAGGAGCAGTTGCCTCGTCACGACGTAGCCCTGGTCCGCGGCCCAGCGGGCGCACATGGCCTGCTGGCTGCGGGTGTCCACGGCGAAGGGGTCGGCGTCCAGGTCTTCGAGCGGGGCCAGGCTGGCGATAGCGGCCACGCGCAGCTCATCCATGCCGCCCGACCCTACTCCGATCCGCCGCCGGGGAGGAGGGGGCGGGGGGCTTCCGGTTCCGGGCGGATCTTCGGGGCAGCCTTTAGGCTCGTGGGACGGCGAGGGGGACGGGCGAGGGAGGGAGGGCCGGGTGTCGGTGGAGATCACCTGGTGGGGGCATGCCACGTGCACGGTCGAGGACTCCGGGGTGCGGCTGCTGACGGATCCGCTGTTCGCGCGGCGGCTCGCGCACCTGCGGCGCCGCCGCGGGGCGGTGCCTCCGCCCGAGGCGGCCGTGGCCGACGTGGTGCTGGTCTCGCACCTGCACGCCGACCACCTGCACCTGCCGTCGCTGGCGCGGCTCGCGCCCGGGACCCGGCTGTTGGTGCCGCGGGGTTCGCGCCGGGCGGTGCCGGGGCTGGCGCGGGTGGCGGGGGTGCGCGGGCTGAGGGTGACGGAGGTGGCACCGGGCGAGGTGGTCGGCGTACGGGAGGGCGTACGGGTGCGGGCGGTCAGCGCGCGGCACGACGGGCGGCGGCTGCCGTACGGGCCGCACCTCGCGCCGGCGCTCGGGTACGTGGTCCAGGGCTCGGCGCGGACCTACTTCGCCGGGGACACCGGGCTGTTCGACACGATGGCCGAGGAGGTCGGCCCGGTGGACGTGGCCCTGTTGCCGGTGGGCGGCTGGGGCCCGTACCTCGGTCCGGGGCATCTCGACGCGGGGCGGGCGGCGCGGGCGCTGGCGGAGTTGGCCCCGGAGGCGGCGGTGCCGGTGCACTACGGGACGTACTGGCCGATCGGGATGGACGCGGTCCGCCCGCACGAATTCCACGCGCCGGGCGTGGAGTTCGCGCGCAACGCGGAACGGCTCGCGCCGAAGGTGACGGTGCGGGTGCCGGACCACGGGGAACGGGTGCGGATGCCGTGACATGGCGCGAGATCGCGGCGGCGGCCGGGCAGGTTCCGCCGGAGACCACCCAGCAGGCGGTGGGGTACCCGGCGTTGTTCGTGTTGGTCGCGCTGGGCGCGCTGGTGCCGGTGATCCCGACGGGGGCGCTGGTGAGTACGGCGGCGGTGGTGGCGTTCCATCACCACGCGCCGCTCTTGGGCGTGGTGATGGTGTTCGCGGTGGCGGCACTGGCGGCCTTCACCGGGGACCTCGCCCTGTACTGGCTCGGTCGGCGCGGGGTGCGTTCGCGGGGCGGCTCGCGGTGGCTGGAGCGGCTGCGCGGGCGGGCCACTCCGGAGCGGCTGGAGCAGGCGCAGACGAAGCTGGACGAGCACGGGGTGCTGGTCCTGGTGGTCTCCCGGCTGGTCCCGGCGGGCCGCATCCCGGTGATGCTGGCCTGCCTGCTGTCGGAGCTCCCGCTGGGCCGCTTCGCGCGCGGCGACGGGCCGGCCTGCCTCGCCTGGGCGGCCACGTACGGGCTGATCGGCATCCTGGGCGGCTCGCTGTTCGCCGAACCGTGGAAGGGCGTGGCCCTGGCGGTGGGCCTGACCCTCGCGATCAGCGTGGCCCCGGCGCTCTGGCGACGGGTGCGCGGCTGACCGGTGTCGGTCGCCTCTTCCTCGTGAACCGCCCACACCGTACCGAGCTTTCAGGGGCCGGGCAGCGCCTCACCGAGGGTGCGGGAGGCCCCGATGGGGAGGTCCCAGAGGTCCTCGCGGGGCAGGCCGGCTCGGGCCCAGGCGGTGCGGGCGCGGTACAGGGGCTCCATGACGGGTTCGGCGGAGAGGACGAAGGTGGCCCAGTGCATGGGGGCCATCCGGCGGGCTCCGAGGTCGAGGCAGGCCTTGACGGCCTCCTCCGGGTCGGCGTGGACGTCGCTGAGCCACCAGCGCGGGGCGTAGGCCCCGATCGGCAGCAGGGCGAGGTCGATGCCGGGATGGCGGCGGCCGATCTCGGCGAACCAGTGGCCGTAGCCGGTGTCGCCCGCGAAGTAGAGCTTCCGCGGGGCGGCGCTCTGGGTGTCGGTGAGGATCCAGCCGCCCCACAGGGAGCGGCAGGTGTCGATAAGGGATCGCTTCGACCAGTGGTGGGCTGGCACGAACTCGAAGCGTACGCCGCCCAGTTCGGCCGACTCCCACCAGTCGAGCTCGGTGACCCGGCTGAAGCCGCGGCGGCGGAACCAGCGGGCGAGGCCCGCCGGGACGAACAAGGCCGTGTGCCGGGGCAGGCGCTTGATGGTGGGGGCGTCGAGGTGGTCGTAGTGGTTGTGGCTGATCACCACCGCGTCGACCGGCGGCAGGTCTTCCCAACGCACTCCGACGGGTGTCATCCGGGACGGGGTGCCGAGGATGCGCCGCGACCAGACGGGGTCGGTCAGCACGGTCAGTCCGCCGGTGCGCAGCACCCAGCTGGCGTGCCCGGCCCAGGTGACGGAGACCGTGCCCGGTTCCGCGTCGGGCAGCGGGGCGGGTTCGTACGGCAGGTCGGGAATGCCGCGCAGCCCGTCGGGGCCGGGCCGGAAGGCGCCCTCGCGGGCGAGCCGGGCGAAGGCGCGCATGCCCGGGAGCGGGGTGGTGAGCCGGTCCGCGAAGGAGGCCGGCCAGCGGCGGTGCTCCCCGAGGGGGCGCGGGGCGGGCGACGGCGCCGCCGGGGTGCCGGTCGGGGCGGCGGGCGCCGGGCGGACCTCGGGCCGTTGCGCGGCGGCCATCCGCACCGCCGCCGACGCGGGGGCGGGGGCTGCGGCGGGGGCGTCCGTCCGGTCCCTCATCGAGAAGTCTCCGTTCACCGGGTGTCAGGCCAGTCCCGCCAGGACCGATCCGAGGAGGTCCAAGGAGCGTCGTACGTGCGGCAGCGCGAGCGGATCGCGGGCCGTGAGCGCCGCCAGCCGCTCCTCGGGGGTGGCGCCGAGCAGCGGCCCCGTGGACAACCGCACGCGCAGCTCGCCCAGTTCGTCGGCGAACCGCTGTCCGCCCGGCGTGGGCGCGCCGAGCCGGGCGCCGAGCCAGTCCTCCAGTTCCATGGCGTCGCCGACCCCGTGCCGGGCGAGGCCGGCGCGCAGCGGGGAGAGGTCGGCGTAGAGGTGCCGGCCGGCCTCCGGGGGCCGGGCCAGCGCCCCGGCTTCCAGCAGCGTGTGGTGTGCGGCGGTGGCGACGGCGCCGTGCAGGGCGGCGGCCGCGTGGGCCCGTGCGGTGATGGCGTCGGGTTCGTCGAGGGCGTGCGCGGCGGCCCCGGCGACGGGGCCCGCGACGAGCGCGCCGGTGGCGGTGAGCACGTCGAGGGTGCGGGCGCGCAGCCAGGTGCCGCGCGGGGTGTCGGGGAAGCGGAGTACGGCCGCGGGCCAGCCGGCGGGCAGCAGTGCTCCGGACAGGTCGACGAGGACGGCCGCCTGGTCGGGGAGCATCTCGGCGGGGCTGAGCACCAGGGTGTCGTGCGGTCGGTGCACGGTGTCGCGCCAACTCTCGTCGCTGACGACGAACAGCCCGGCGGCCTCGGCGGCCTCGCAGGCCTCGCGCAGTATCTCGGGCGGCGGGACGGTGGCGGTCGGGTCGTCGGCGACCGAAAGCAGCAGCACCCGGGGGTCGCCGCCCTCCGCGCGCACCCGCCGTACGGTCTCCAGCAGGGCGTACGGGTCGGGTACGCCGCCGCACTCGGCCGGGGTCGGTACGTGGTAGGCCCGCCCTCCCAGCAGCCGGACCTGCGGGGTCCACCAGGCGGGACAGGGTCGGGGCAGCATCACGTCGCCGCCGAAGGCTCCGAGCAGGGCGAGCAGCAGGGCCGGGGCGCCTGGGCCCGCGGCCACGTTCTCCGGGGCGGTGGCGAGCCCGCGGCGCGCCCAGTGCCGGCAGGCGGCCTCGCGCACGGGTTGCCCGCCGCCGGGGGGTTCCGGTGCGGAGCGTCCGGCGGCCGCGGCGAGCACGGAGACGAGCTCGGGCAGCACGGGGAGGCCCGGCTGGGGCGCGGGTGGGCCGTACCGGACCGGACCACGGCCTTCCGCCGCCGTGCGCTGCATCCCCGCCACCGTTTCCCGCCTTCCGCGCCGGAACCGCCCGTCTCACCCGACGCTGCCATTTATACGATTAATTAACCGAGTGCGCCCGTTGTGCGACCGCGGCCCGTCACGGTCACCCCTTCCTCCCGAGCAGCGCGAGGAGCCTGGTCTGCGCGTTCGCCCCGGCCGGCACCTCCAGGGGCTCGGCGTACATGCCGCCGGCGGCGAGCCCGTCGGCGTACGGCATGACCTCCTTGATGGAGAACTCGACGAGGTTGTCCGGGAGCCGGTCGTCGGCCCCGATGCCCCGACAGAGGTCCCAGGTGTGCACGACGCAGTCCGCCGTCAGCTCCGAGCAGTACGCCGACCCCAGCGCGGGCCCGTACGAGAGCCGCACGGTCCGATCCAGCGCCCCGGGCGCGGCGAAGGCCTCGTGCGCGGCGGCGGAGGCCGCCTCCCAGGCGGCGAGCGGGTCGTCGCCGAGCACGTCCCCGGAGAAGGCGTCACCGAGCTCCTCGACGGTGCGGCCCTCGGCGACCAAAGGTGGGATCCAAAGCTGCTCCCCGGTGACGTGGTTGACCAGCGCCCGCACGTCCCACTCGGTGCACGGGGTGGGCGCGCCCCACTGGTCGTCCTTGACGGCGCGCACCCGCTCGCCGAAGAGCCGAAGCGCCTCGGCGTGCAGTCGGAGCAGCGTTTCCGGCATGACCCTCACCGCCTTCCACCCGGGGTTCCCCCATGCGGCCCACTCTCCTCGCCCCCGCATTTCCCTGCCACCGACCGGGCGAGTCCCCTTGTCCCGCAAGGGTCATGTCCACATGTCAAAACACCCATCTCACATGACGGCATGATCCTTTACGGTGGGAGCGCAGCAGCCCTTCGACGACGAGGAGTACGCGATGAACGCCCATGAGACGGCCGTCTACACGCACGGCCACCACGAGTCGGTCCTGCGCTCGCACCGCTGGCGCACCGCGGAGAACTCGGCGGCGTACCTGATCGGCGAACTGCGGCCCGGGATGTCCGTCCTGGACGTGGGCTGCGGGCCGGGCACGATCACCGCCGACCTGGCGGAGCTGGTCGCGCCGGGCGGCCGCGTCACGGCGGTCGACGCGGCCGAGGACGTCATCGAGCAGGCCCGGGCGTACGCGGCGGAACGCGGGGTGACGGGTGTGGAGTTCGCCACCGCGGACGTCCACGCGCTGGACTTCCCCGACGACTCCTTCGACGTGGTCCACGCCCACCAGGTGCTGCAGCACGTGGGCGACCCGGTGCGGGCGCTGAGCGAGATGCGGCGGGTGTGCAGGCCGGGCGGGATCGTGGCGGCACGGGACGCCGACTACGCGGCGATGACCTGGTACCCGGCGACGCCGGGCCTGGACCAGTGGCAGAGCCTGTACCAGCGGGTGGCCCGCGCCAACGGCGGCGAACCGGACGCGGGCCGGCGGCTGCGCGCGTGGGCCCGCGCGGCGGGCTTCACGGACGTGACCTCCAGCGCGACCAACTGGGTCTACGCCACTCCCGAGGAGGCGGCCTGGTGGTCCTCCCTGTGGGCGGACCGCACGACGGCCTCGTCGTACGCGAAGATCGCCACCGACGGCGGCCACGCGACTGCCGCGGAGCTGGCCGGGATCGCCGACGCGTGGCGCGCCTGGGGTGCCGAACCTGACGCCTGGTTCTCGGTCCTGAACGGCGAAATCCTCTGCCGAGCCTGACCCCTCCGGGGCGGTCGGGGTCCCTGGGCCGCCTGCGGCTCCACTGCCGGGGCTCCGCCCCGGACCCCGCGCCTCAAACGCCGGCGGGGCTGGTATTGCCCCCGGGGCATCCAGCCCGCCGGGCGGGATTGGCGCGGAGCGCCATTGCCCGCCCGGACGCAAGGTTGCGCCAGGCGCACTCGCCGGTCCACGCCGGCCAGATCCAGCCCCGCCGGCGTTTGAGGCGCGGGGTCCGGGGCGGAGCCCCGGGGTGCCGCGCAGCGGCACGTCCAGCCTCGGCGGCGGCGCAGCCGATCGGCTCCGGCCTCCTACACCGGCGGGCGCATGCCGAAGTCGTACCGGGACGGGAGGGGGCAGTCGGTGAGGGTCGACCAGACCTCCGCCAGGGTCTCCTCGCCCTCGCGGAGGTCCGCGACCGTGAAGCCCTCGTCGAAGACCCGGCGCGCCGCGGCCATATGGCCCTCCGCGGCCAGAAGCCGGGCGGCGAGCAGCCGGAAGCGACCCTGTTCGCGCAGGGCCGGCCGGAGCCGGTCCCAGACGGACCGGGCCGCGGGCAGGCGGCCGGCGGACAGCAGGGCCGCCATCGCCTCACGCCCCAGCGCGGACTCCGCGGCCGTCCAGGCCTCGCCGCCCCGGCTCTCCGCCAGCAGGTCGTCGAAGGCCTCCGCGAAGCCGTCCGCCGCCCGCGCCGGGTCACCGGCCAGCGCGTCCGCCGCCGCGAGGCACCTCAGCAGCGGCCACCTCGACGGGGCCAGCGCCAGCCCGCGCTCCCAACTCCGTACCGCCTGCGCCACGTCCCCCGCGTGCCACTGCGCCACGCCCAGGTGGTACTCGGTCAGCGGATCCGCCGGGGCGGTTTCCAGCATGTCCCGCCAGTGCACGGCCACCAGGCTCGGCCCCGGCGGCGACACCCGCTTCGGGGTGGGGAAGACCCCGGTGCGCCACAGCTCCACCCACGGGGCCTGCGCCTCGCCCAGCCCCGTTTCCTCGAACGGGGTGCCCGGCAGCCCGAAGCCCCCGCACATCACCTCCAGCGCCCCCCAGCCGGAGCCGGTGGCCAGCCGCTCCCCCGGTTCGGTGTCCGCGCACTCGCGCCACGCCTTGTACGCCGCCTCCACCCGCTCGCCCGGCAGCGCCCGGGACAGCGCCCGCTCGGCCGCGCCCCGCGCCTCCGCCCAGTCCGCCCCGTGCACGGCGGCCGGCTCCGCCGTCAGCGGCCCGTACGCCTCCAGCCAGCTGAACTCCGCCCCGCCTTCCAGCCGTACGTGCTCCAGCTGGGTCCGGGCCAGCCCCGCCTGGATCTCCGCGTACCCACCCGTGCCCGGCTCGGTCAGCCACTCCTGCCAGCGCCGCCCGCCACGGCCCGCTCCCCACACGAAGAGCTTGCGTCCGCGCAGCCGCCCGGTGGAGGTCTGCACCAGCCCGAACCCCTCGGAGTCCAGCGAGGCGATCCAGGGCCGGGTCGCGTCCTGCACCTCGTAGAAGAAGTCGGCCGGGTACTCGCTGCGCAGCGGGTACGTGCGGTCCGCGCCCTCCCACTCCGGTACGGGGATCCGCCGCAGCGAGCGCTCGTACCCGAAGTGCCAGGCCTCGTCGGCGGGGGCGAGGACCCGGGTGCCCGCGTCCTCGGGGACGGCGATGTTGGACCACCAGTACACCGGCGCCGGCCGCTCGTGCGGATTGCGCACGCGGACGCCCACGTACAGGTACTCCGAGTCCTCGGGCAGCCACAGGTCCACCTGGAACGGCAGGTCGCGCAGCCGTTCCCACTCCCACAGCCTGACCATCACGCCTCCGTCCGGGGCGGGGACGAGCGCGGCGTGCAACGGCTCGCACGAGAGGGTGGTGTGGCCGGTGGCACCGATGTTCCACTCGATGCCACCCGAGTACCAGGCCCCGTTCAGGGCGAAGTTCGCGGGCTGGAACACCGGGTTGCGGTAGAGCAGTTCCCGGCCGGTGGGCAGGTGCACGAGCGAGTGGATCCGCCCGCCGAGGCCCGGGAGCACGGTGATTCTCAAGTGTTCGTTCTCGATGACGATCGACTCGAACTCGGCCTCGGCGCGATCCCGTTGGTACCCGTCCCGGATCCGGACGGGGAGCAGCGAGCGCAGCGGCTCGTACCCGAGCTGCCGCGCCATGTCGCGCGGCATCCCTTCCCGCGAGCGCTGGTCCAACACGTGCACCTCGTCTGCGGTGCGCAGGGCGGGCAGCGGGTTGTCGGGGCCCAGCGGGGCTGCGGGAAGGGACAGTACGGCGCGTCGGACGGTGGTGGCCATGAGGGAAATGGAACACGCCACGGAGGCCGATGCACAGTGGTTCCGCGCATCACCACCGGTCAGGATTACGCAAAGGCCCCCGCGACCAGGTCGGCCAGCAGGGCGCCCGCACGCCCGTCCGGATCCAGATCCGGGTCGTAGACGGTGACGTTCATCCCGACGCAGCGCGGAGAGCTCACCAACACGCCCAGGAGTTCGGCGAGTTCGTCCGGGATCAGGCCGCCCGGGTCGGGGCTGTCCACGGCCGGCATGACGCCCGGGTCCAGTACGTCGGCGTCCAGGTGCACCCAGAAGCCGTCTGTGACCGGCGGGTGCAGCCCGTCCAGGGCGAACCGCGCCACCGGCCCGGCGCCCCGATCCCGGATCGCCCCGACGGTGGCCGCGTGGATCCCGGCGGCCCTCAGCTCGGCGAGGTCCGGGTCCCCGTCCCGCAGCCCGAAGAGGCGTACGTCCTCGTCCCGCAGGTACGGCGCCCGCCCTTCCAGGTCGGCGAGATCGGCCTGGCCGCGCCCGGTGGCCAGGGCCAGCTCCTCGCCGGCGGCCGCGCCCACGGGCCCGTTCACCGCCTCGTTGCCGGGATGGCGGAAGTCGGCGGATCCGTCGATCGCGGCCAGTCCGTACCGGCCGAGCCTGCGCATCGCGAGGGCGGCGCCCAGCTGGATCGAGCAGTCGCCGCCGAGCACGACCGGGAACTCCCCCGCCCGCAGGTGCCGTTCGATCCGGTCGGCGAGGGTGACGGTGTACGCGGCCAGGGGCCCGGCGTGGAACACGCCGTCGCCTTCCTTCCAGTCGCCGCGGTCGTAGCGTGGCGGGACCACCACCCCGCCCTCGCGCGCGCCGAGCCGGGCGAGGAGGCCCTGTTCGCGCAGGGCCCCGGCGAGCTTGTAGACGCCGGGCACGGTTCCGGACGCGGGCGGGCGCAGGCCGAGGTTGGACGGGGCATCGAGGAGCACGAGGGTTCGCATGCCCTCATCCTGTGCGATCGGGCCCCTCGGGTGCCGTCGTTTCGGCGGTGACGGCCCAGCGCTCGTGATCGCGCCAGGCGCCGTCCACGTACAGGAAGTCCGGGGAAAGACCCTCCAGCCGGAAGCCCGCGCCCCGCACGAGGGCGATCGAAGCGGTGTTGGCCGGCTGGATGTTGGCCTCCAGGCGGTGCAGGCCCAGGCCCTGCGCGGTCTGCGGGGCGAAGGCGTGCGCGAGGACCAGCCCGAGGGCTTCGCGCAGGAGCCCGCGCCCGGCGGCGTGGGCGAAGGCGCCGTAGCCGAGGGCACCGCACTGGAAGGCCCCGCGGACGATGTTGTTGATGTTGACGAAGCCGGCGATGCCCCCGGTCTCCCGCTCGCACACGAGGAACCCGGCGCGGCCCTCGCCCTCGATCAGCCGGGCCGCGTAGGGCTCGTACTCCTCGATGGTGGCGGGCGGGAACAGCCACGGGCGGTGGAGCTCCCGGCTCTCGCGCGCCCGCGCGGTGAACTCGGGCCCGTCGGCGAGCCGGAAGGGTCGCAGGCCCACGTGGGAGCCCTCGCGGAGGTAGGGGGAAAAGGTCACGGGCCCAGGCTACGTGTATGACACCATCACCGGCGTGACCAAGGATGATCTCGACACGAAGCTCCGCTCGGCGGCCCTGAACAACGCCCATTTCTGTCACGCGGTCTGCCGGGCGCACGAGTTGCCGGCCGACTTCGAGGACGAGCACTACTGGCTCAGCACGAGCCGGACCCCTCCGCTGTACCCCGACGCCGTGACGCTGAGTCCGGAGACGGAGGCGGAGAGCCTGCTGCGGTGGATGGACACGGACAGCCCCGGCTGCTCGGTGAAGGACAGTTTCGCCAACCTTGACCTGGAGGGGGACGGCTTCGAGGTCCTCTTCGACGCCCAGTGGATCCACCGCCCGGCGGCGGGGGCGCCGGCCGCGGGATCCTCCGGGCTGGAGTGGAGCGAGGTCGCCGACGCCGGTGAGCTGGCGGCCTGGGAGGCCGCCTGGGACGGCGAGGAGAGCACGGGGCTGTTCCGCCCGGTGCTGCTCGGCGAGGAGATCGTCTTCCTGGCGGGCCGTCGCGAAGGCGACATCGTCGCGGGAGCCGTCGTCAACCGGGCCGGGGGCGTCGTCGGCGTGTCCAACCTGTTCGCGCACGACGAGGCCGACACCGACGCGGCCTGGGCCGCCGCCCTCGGCGCGGTCGCCGCCCGCTGGCCGGAGCACGACGTGGTCGGCTACGAGTCCGGGGAGGACCTGGACGCGGCGCTCCGGCACGGTTTCACCGCGATCGGCCCGCTGCGGGTCTGGCTGCGCACGAGCGACCGGACCCGATTCCTGCGCCGTCGGGACACCTAGGCCACAGGCTCCACAGGCTTCAGCCGTGCAGGGCGAGACGGGGGACGTCCGCGCGTTCGATCCCGAAGACCTGGGCGTACAGCGAGAGTTCCGATTCCAGCGCCCGGATCATCGTCTCCGCCCGCCGGAAGCCGTGGCCCTCGCCCGCGAAGGCCACGTAGGCGTGCGGTACCGACCGGCCGCGCATGGCGGCGAGCAGGCGCTCCGCCTGGGCCGGCGGGCAGACCGGGTCGTCCAGCCCCTGGAGCAGCACGAACGGGGCGTTGATCCGGTCGGCGCGGGCCACCGGGGAGCGCTCGCGGGACAGTACGGGGAGGGTCCCCGGCGGCCCGGCCAGCCCGTCGATGTAGCGGGATTCCAGGTCGTGGGTCTCTTCGGCGAAGCCGAGCAGGTCCAGTACGGGGTAGATGATCGCGGCGCAGGCGTACAGGTCGGTGGCGGCGAGCGAGGCGGCCGCCGTCCAGCCGCCCGCGCTGGCGCCGCGGATGGCGAGCCGCCGCGGGTCGGCGGTGCCCTCGGCGGCCAGCGCCCGGGCCACGGCCGCGCAGTCCTCCACGTCGACCACGCCCCACTGCTCGCGCAGCCGCTCCCGGTAGGCGCGGCCGTAGCCGGTGGAGCCGCCGTAGTTCACCTCGACCACGCCGATGCCGCGCGAGGTGAAGTACGCGATGTGCAGGTCGAGTACGGGCGGGACGTGGTCGGTCGGGCCGCCGTGCGCCCACACCACGTACGGGGGCAGTTCGTCGGCGGCGGCCCGGCAGGCCGGGTGGTGCGGCGGGTAGACGTGCGCGTGGATCTCCCGGTTGTCGGGGCCGAGGAAGGTCCGGCTCTGCGGTTCCGGGTAGTACGCCGGGTCCACCGGGTCCGTCGCCCGCGCCCCCACCACCCGGGCGTGCCCGGTGGCGGTGTCCAGCTCCACGACCTCGTACGCGCTGCGCGGGCTGGCGGCGACCCCGTAGATCCGGGTGCCGTTGACGGCGAGCGTCGGCTGCCAGGCCGTCCACGGTCCGGCCGCGTCCACGAGGTCTCCGCTGTCCGGGTCGAGGACGCCGAGCACGGAGGAGCCCTGCCCGTGCAGGACGGCGACGAGCCCGTCGGGAAGCGCGGCGATCCAGCGCAGCCCGGGCTTCCACAGCGGTCCGCCGAACTCCTCTTCGCGCGGGCACAGGTTGACCGCCTCTCCGGTCTCCCGGTCGACTCGGTACGGGTTCCACCAGCCGCCGCGGTCGCTCACCGCGAGCAGGGTTCCGCCTGCCGTCCACTCGACCTGCGCGACGGCCTCCTCGGGACCGCCGAGCACGGTCCGGGGGCCCACGAGCGCGTCCCCGTCGATCTCGGCGAGCCTCAGCTCGGTGCCGTCCCAGGGCATCCGGGGGTGGTCCCACACCAGCCAGGCGGCGTGTCGGCCGTCGGGGGAGATCCGGGGGCCGGTACCGAACCGGTGCCGGTCGTCCGTCAGTTCCCGTACCGCGGACCGGTCTTCGGCCGCCGACCCGTCCAGCGGTACGGCGGCCAGGACGCGGCGCACGTCGGTGGGGGCGGGCCCGGTGAACTCCTCCAGCACGCACCAGACCTCGCCCCCGCGCAGCACCGGGTCGGCCCAGCGCAGCCCGCCGCCGACGGTGGAGACGGGCGTGAGCGGGCGGGGTTCGCGGCCGCCGGGCGCGTCCGGTTCGTACGCGTACAGTCGCTGATCGGCGAAGTGGACGAAGACCAACAGGGGGCCGTCCTTCGGCCGTTCGGCCCCGGCCCAGGGCAGGCCGCCGTACTCGGTGACCCGGCTGCGCACGTTCCACGGGGCGGGCAGCTCCGTGATCTCGGGGCCCGCGTCGGTGATGCGGCGGCGAACCAGGGTGCGGCGCCCGGCCTCCCGCGGCCGGGGCTCGGTCCACCACACCTCGGGGCCGACCGTGCCGAGGTACTCGGGCCGCCCGTCGAGCGAGGCGGCGAGGGCGGCGTCGATGGGCGAGGGCCAGCTTCCGTAGGGCCGGGTCGGCGCCGCCATCACCGGGACCCGCTCACAGGGTCCGCAGCGCGCGGTCGAGGACGCGGACGCCGAAGTGCAGGGCGTCGACGGGGACCCGCTCGTCCACGCCGTGGAAGAGGGCCCAGTAGTCGAAGCCGGGCGGCAGCTTCAGGGGGGAGAAGCCGTAGCCGGTGATGCCGAGGCGGGAGAACTGCTTGGCGTCGGTGCCGCCCGCCATGCAGAAGGGCACCACGTGCCCGTCCGGGTCGAACCGCTCGACGGACTCGCGCAGGATCGCGTACGTCCGCCCGTCGACGGGGGCCTGGAGGGCCACCTCCCGGTGGTGGAACTCCCACCGCACGTCGGGTCCGGTGAGTTCGTTCAGGGTGGTGATGAACTCGTCCTCGCCGCCCGGGACCATCCTGCCGTCGACGTACGCGGTGGCGTGCTCGGGGATCACGTTGAGCTTGTAACCGGCGCTGAGCATCGTGGGGTTGGCGCTGTTGCGTACGGTCGCGTCAACCAGGGTGGCGGCCGGGCCGAGCTTGTCGAGAACGGCGTCGAGGTCGAAGCCGGGCCGGCGCGGGTCCACCGACAGGCCCTGCAGCGCGGCGAGTTCGGTGATGCAGGCGGTGACGGTGTCGGTGAGCCGCACCGGCCACTCGTACTCGCCGATCCTCGCCACGGCGGCGGCGAGCCGGCTGACGGCATTGGCCCGGTTGGGCTTGGAGCCGTGCCCGGCCGTGCCGCGCGCGGTCAACTTCAGCCAGGCCGTGCCGCGTTCGCCCGCCGCGATCGGGTAGATGGCCTGACCGGGGTTCGGGTGCACGGTGAAGGCGCCGGATTCGCCGATGCCCTCCGTGCAGCCCTCGAAGAGGTGCGGGTGGTGGTCGGCGAGGAAGCCCGAGCCGTCGACGGCGCTGTCCTCCTCGTCGGCGGTGTAGGCGATCACGATGTCGCGGCGCGGCTTCACTCCCGCGCGCGCCCAGGCCCGTACGACGGCGAGCACCATCGCGTCCATGTTCTTCATGTCGACGGCGCCGCGCCCCCACACCACTCCGTCGCGGATCTCGCCGGAGAAGGGGTCCACGCTCCAGTCGGCGGCCTCGGCCGGGACGACGTCGAGGTGGCCGTGGACGAGGAGGGCTTCCGCGGAGGGGTCGGTGCCCTCGATCCGGGCGACGACGTTGGTGCGGCCGGGCGTGCGCTCCAGCAGGACCGGCTCCACGCCGGCGGCGGCGAGGCGCTCGGCGACGTACTCGGCGGCGGGGCGCTCGCGGCAGTCGCCGCCGCCCCGGTTGGTGGTGTCGATGCGGATGAGACCCGAGGTGAACTCGACGGCCTCGGAGAGGGCCGTTTCGTCGACGGCACCGGCGGCGTCTCCCGGTACGGCCTCGGTGTTGATTGCGTGCATGTCAGCCATACTGCTCCTCCACGGCCGCCGAGACGACCGTCGTGACCGCCTTGAAGGTGCGGATCCCCTCGTACATCGTCTCGCTGGTGTACGCGACCCTGCGCTCCCCGGACCGCTCGACGCCCGGGATCACGGTGGCGGCCATGGACAGGTGCTCGGCGTCGAACTCCAACTCCACGGTGTGCGGCCCGCGGAGCACGGGATCGCGGCGGCCCGCCAGGGCCGTGGCCTCCTTGGCGGCGGCCCGGATGTCGGCGGCGGTACGGGCGGGGGTCCGACAGACGGCGGCGTAGCGCGAGACGTGGTCCTTGACCGCGACGGTCACCGCGTCCGGGGCGTAGCCGGCGGCGTCCACACAGGTCAGGTCGTCGCCGGTGACCAGGATGACGGGGACTCCGTACTCGGCCACGACGTGCGCGTTGAGCAGCCCCTCGCTCGCGCGGACCCCGTTCAGCCAGACCCCGGTGATCGAGTTGGCGAGGTAGGTGTGGGCGAGCACGCCCTCGGAGCCGGCGCCCGTGTGGTAGCCGACGAAGGCGATCCCGTCGACGTCGCCGCGTTGGACGCCCTCGACCATGGAGAGGGACTTGTGGCGGCCGGTGAGCATCTCGGCGCGGGCGTCGAGGCGCTCCAGCAGCAGGTTGCGCATCGTGGAGTGGGCCTCGTTGATGACGACCTGGTCGGCGCCGCCGTCGTGGAAACCGAGGACGGCCGCGTTCACGTCGGAGGTGAACAACCCCCGGCAGCGCTCCCACTGGGGGGCGCCGGGCATCACGTCGTCGGGCCAGGTGACGCCGGTGGCGCCTTCCATGTCGGCAGAGATGAGGATCTTCATCGGGCCCCCCGGACGGTCGCTGTCTCTCAGGGCCCCACCCTAGGCCGTCTCCCCCGGATCCCACCCGACCCACGCCGCCCCGCCGGCCACCTCCCGCAGACCGACCGGCCCGGACCGCGAAATCCACCCGATCCGGTGAGCCCCCGGACCCCCGCGCGGGCGGCCCCGGCCGGGCCGAACCTCACCGGCCTGGCCGGGCCCCACCGGGCGGACCACCGGGGGCACGGCGGCCCCTGACGGGCCGGTTCGGGCCCGGTCCGGGCCCGGCCGGCCTCGGGCCAACAGCCTTGCTCAGGCCTCGACCTCGGCGGCCAGGTTGGCCAGCAGGGTGTCGTAGATCCGGCCGAGGCCCTTGGGCGCGAAGGTGCGCTCGAAGAAGCCGCCGATGCCGCCGGCGCCGTCCCACACGGTGGAGACCACGGCCTTGGACTTGCCCTCACCGGCCGGGGTGACCAGCCAGGTGGTGACCATGGAGGAGTTGCGATCCTTCTCCACCAGCTGCCCGTCGGTGGGCTCGGTGACCTCCAGCAGGCAGTCCCGTACGCGCTTGCTGGTGGCCTGGAGCTTCCAGTGCACCAGGGTGCCCTCGCCGTCGCCGCCCTCGCGCACCTCGTACTCGCTGAAGTGCTCGGGCAGCAGCTTGCCCCGGGTCCCGGTGTAGTCCGCCAGCGCGTCGAACACGGTCTCCGCGTCGGCCGCGATGATCCGCTCCGTGGTGGCCTCGACCTGCGCCATAGCTAGTCCTCCAGCAGTTGTGATCGCTCGTCACGCCGAAGCCAACCACCTCCGGGGCGGGGGCCCAAATCCGGCCCCGGGCCGGCCCCGGTGTCAGCCGCGGCAGTGCACGTTCACGAGCAGCGTGTCGGGCGGCAGTGCCTCCAGATACGCCTGCACACCGGCGTGCCCCGGGGCGAGCGGCGGGGCGTGCTCGCAGAAGCGGGGCAGGGGGCAGGCGGCGTGCACGGGCCCCTCCCCGCCCTCGACCCACCAGCCGTCGAGGGTGAGCACCTCCTCGTGGGGCAGGCAGGCGGCGGACTCGCGGCGCACGAACTCCTCGCGGCCGAGCCGGGCGAGGTCCTCGACCGGGTGGTTCAGGTGGAGGAATTCCCCGCCCACCCGCGGGCCGCGGTGCGCGGCGAGCAGGGCGTCCTTCCCCGTACGGAAAGCCCCCGGCAGCTCCTGGCCCGCGTACGCGCTGTGCTCCCCTCCGAACCCGCAGTGGTCGTCGCCGCTGCGCACGCGGCCGCCGCACGGCTCGGCGGGCGGGAGGTCGCGGGCCAGTTCGTGCCACAGGTCCCAGGCCCGGCCCGCGAGCCGCTCCCCCGCCGCGCGCGACTCCTCCAGGGCCGGCAGCCCGCGGGGCCCGCCCACACACAAACCCGGCACGGGATCTCCGCCGCGCGCCGGGTCCTCGTACACCGGCCGGGGATCGTTCTCGTGGCCGGGCCGGACCTGGTGGCCGCCGCGGAGCACGCCTTGATACGTCACCCCGCCGTCGATGCTCCACGCCTCCCAGAGGCCGAGCTCCCCTTCGGCCTCGCCCAGGCGCCCGAAGGGCGCCATGGCCGTGGCCACCGCCTCGTGGACCCGGTCCCGTGCCTCCCCGGGGAGGCACACCGTCATGCTCCATCCCGCCATGCGGCGCACCCTCGCACACCCGCCACCGCGCTGACCATCTGGTTTCCCATGCCGCACGATCATGGGAACGTATGTTCTATTCTCGGCGCCAGCCAGTACCGAGGGAGGCGCCCATGCGCTGGAACAACCTGACCGACGGCCCCACCGGCCCCGCCGCGCTGTTCGGGGCCGACGCCGTCGTCACCCGCACGTTCGACACCCCGGAGTTCCGCGGGATCACTTTCCACGAGGTGCGGGCCCGATCGATCGTCAACCGGGTGCCCGGCGCCTCCCGCATGCCGTTCGAATGGACCGTCAACCCCTACCGGGGTTGCTCCCACGCGTGTGTGTACTGCTTCGCCCGCAAGACGCACAGCTATCTCGACCTCGACACCGGCCTCGGCTTCGACTCGCAGATCGTCGTCAAGACCAACGCCCCCGAGCTGCTGCGCCGCGAGCTGGGCTCGCGGCGCCGGCCCGTCGCGCACATCGCCATGGGCACCAACGTGGACTGCTACCAGCGCGCCGAAGGCCGCTACGGACTGATGCCCGGGATCATCGAGGCGCTGCGCGACCACGCCAACCCGTTCTCGATCCTCACCAAGGGCACGCTGATCCTGCGCGACCTCCCCCTCCTCCGGCAGGCCGCCGAGGTCACCGAGGTCGGGATCTCGGTCTCCGTCGGCTTCACCGACACCGCCCTGTGGCGGACCGTCGAGCCCGGCACCCCCTCCCCCGCCGCGCGGCTGGCCGCCGTACGGACCCTGACCGACGCCGGGATCGAGTGCGGGGTGCTGATGGCCCCCGTGATCCCCTTCCTCGGGGACGCGCCGGAGCAGCTGCGGGAGACGGTCAGGGCCGTCGCCGAGTCCGGCGCGACCTCCGTGACACCCCTCGTACTCCATCTGCGGCCCGGGGCGCGCGAGTGGTTCACGGCCTGGCTCGGCGAACACCACCCGCACCTCGTCGCGCGGTACGAGCGGATGTACGCGGGCGGGTCGTACGCGCCCACCTGGTACCAGCGGCAGATCACCCGCCAAGTCCACGAACTCGCGGACGAATTCGGCATCGGGCCCGCCCGGCGCGGCGCGGCCCGCGCGGTCCTCGTACCGGAGCGACCCAGCGAGCCCGTGCCCGCCGGGGCGACCCAGTTGACCCTGCTGTGAACTCGGACGGCCCCTGAAGGCTCATCACATCGGGCCAATAAGCAGTGCAATCCCGTCTTCCAGGCACGGTTTCCGGGACGATTCCGCCCAGAACCCCTGGCTGGGAGGCCCCATGCTGCACCCCTTGAAGAAGCGCGCCGCCGTGCTGATGTCGATCTCCACCGCAATCGTCGCCGCCGCCCTGGCGAGCCCGGTCACGGCCGCGCCCGCCGCCTCGGCGCAGCAGCGGGCGGAGCGGGCTGCCGGCCTGCTCTGGACCGGCTGCGCGACCTCGCGCTACCCGACGCTGCAGTGCGCCTCCCTCAAGGTCCCCCTCGACCACGACCGGCCCGACGGGCGGCAGATCTCCCTCGCCCTGACCCGGGTCCCGCACACCGCCGCCACCTCCCAGGGTCCGCTGCTGGTCAACCCCGGCGGCCCCGGCGGCAGCGGCCGCGGCCTGGCCGGGTTCGTCGCCTCCGCCCTGCCCAAGGACGTGGCCGCGCAGTACGACGTGATCGGCTTCGACCCCCGCGGCGTCGGCAAGAGCGAGCCCGCGCTCGACTGCGGAGCCGGACACTTCGCCCCGGTGCGCCCCGACTCCGTGCCGCGCGACGCGGCCACCGAGCGGGCCAACCTGGAGCGGGTGCGGTCCTTCGCCGTGTCCTGCCGGGACAAGCACGCGGACGTGCTCCCGCACGTCGGCACCGTCTCGGCCGCCCGCGACATCGAGGTGCTGCGCGGTGCGCTCGGCGCGGAGCGGATCAGTTACTTCGGCTACTCCTACGGGACCTACCTGGGCGCCGTGTACGCGAAGCTGCACCCCACCCGCGTCCACCGGCTCGTCCTGGACTCCGTGGTCGACCCGAGCGGGGTCTGGTACCGGGACAACCTCGCCCAGGACCAGGCCTTCGACGCCCGCCACAAGGCCTTCCTCGCCTGGGTGGCCAAGTACGACGCCACGTACCGGCTCGGCACCGACCCGGTGCGGGTCGAGAAGCGCTGGTACGAGATGCGCGACGCGCTTCGGGCGACTCCGGCGGGCGGCAAGGTGGGCCCGTCGGAGCTGGAGGACACCTTCATGCCGGGCGGCTACTACAACGGCTACTGGCCGAACCTCGCGGCGGCGTTCGCGGCGTACGCGGTGGGCAAGGACCCGAAGCCGCTGGTGGCGGCGTACGAGCGGTTCGGCGCGGTGGAGCCCTCCGAAGGCAACGCGTACAGCGTGTACACGGCGGTGCAGTGCCGGGACTCGGCGTGGCCGCGGGACTGGAACGTGTGGCGCGCCGACATGTGGCGGACCCACGCCAAGGCGCCGTTCATGACCTGGAACAACGCCTGGTACAACGCCCCGTGCGCCTTCTGGCCGGCGGCGCCGCTCCAGGCCCCGGACGTGACCAACGCGGCGCTCCCGCCGGCCCTGCTCCTCCAGGCCACCGAGGATGCGGCGACCCCCTTCGGAGGGGGACTCAGCATGCGGGAGAAGCTGAAGGGCGCGGCCCTGGTGGTCGAGGAGGGCGGCGGCAACCACGGCATTTCGCTGGCCGGCAACAAGTGCCTGGACGAGAAGGTGTCGGCCTACCTGAAGACGGGCGCGGCCACCGACGCCACCTGCCCGGCCCAGCCGGCCCCGACCCCGGCCGCGGCGACCCGCGCCCTCCCCGCGTCGGCGGGCGGCGCGGCCCTCCACGGCCTGCTGGGCTTCCGGGGCTAGGCCGTCTCGTCCCGGATGCCCGGCGCGCCCGGCCCGCCCGCCACGGCGGGTCGGGCGCCTTGCCGACGGCCGCGCACGGCCCGCGTCAGCCGGGTGATGCCGTAGCCGAGCAGCCAGGGCAGTACCGTGATCGCTCCGACGTAGATCCCGACGAAGCCGACGAAGAAGTCCTCCTGCCAGTTCTCCCTGCCCACGGATTCCAGGGGCAGCACGGCATTCGTCCCCGCGACGCCGACCGGCAGGACCGGCAGCAGCCACGCCCACAGCCGCGGCCACAGGCCGGGCCTGCGGGCGCACCACACCCCCAGGGCGCCCATCGCGAACGGTCCGAAGGGCACCCACAGCAGCACCGGGACGAACAGGACCGCCCACCAGTCGTCCGAATACCCGAACATCATCGGCGCCCCCTGAAGTCGATCCGCCCCTGTGGGGCGTACTCCCCGGCCGCAACCCCGTTTGAACCTGTTCAGCCCCTCGGGTTTGAACTCGTTCAGTCAGGCAGTACCGCGAACGCCTCGATCTCCAGGAGCAGTTCGGGCCGGAACAGGGCGGCGACCTGGACGGCGGAGGAGGCCGGCAGCCGGTCGGCGGGGATGACGGCGTCGCGCGCCTCCCGGACGGCCGGGAGGTGGGCGACGTCCGTGACGAAGTAGGTCAGCTTCACCACGTCGTCGAAGCCGGCTCCGGCGGCGGCCAGGCAGCGGCGCAGGTTCTCGAACACCTGGCGGGCCTGCGCGGCCGGGTCCCCCTCGCCGACGATCTCGCCCTTCTCGTCGAAGGCGCACTGGCCGGATACGGCGACGAACCGTCCGGTCCCCCAGACCACGTGGTGGTAGCCGGTTCCGGGACTGACGCCCTCCGGGGCGGATATGCGGGTGAGGTGGTTGCCTCCGTGTTCGCTCATGCGGTGATCATGTCAGTCGAGCGCGCGCAGTGAAGCCGTCGCCGCCACCGCGAGGCGGGGGTGGGACTGGGCGCGGGTGAGGAGTTCGCGGGCGCGGGGGTCGGCGAGGACGCCGAGCCCCTCGACGCAGGCGAGGGCCACCCGCCAGTAAGGGTCGTTCGGGGACAGCAGCCGGGAGAGGGTCGCCATCAGCGCGGGGGCCGACTCCGGGGCGCGCAGGGCGGTGAGCAGCCGGACGGGCTGGAGGGCGTAGGCCGTGCGCAGGGCGTTGGTGGCGAGGGCGGCGGCCGCGCGGGCGGTGCGCGGGTCGTCGAGGACGGCCAGCGCCTCGGCGGCGGCCGCGCAGCGGGGCGGGTCGCGGTGGTTCAGCAGCAGGACCAGGGACTCGAAGGCCCGGCGGTCGCCGGCGAGGCCCAGGCGGTACGCGGCCAGTTCGCGGGCCCACAGCGGCAGTCCGGCCGAGGTCAGGGCGGCGGCCAGATCGTCGGGGCGGGCCACGAGGAGGACCTCGTACTCCGCACGCTCCGGCGAACCGGCGGCTTCCGCCCGCAGTCGCTCCAGCACGTCGTTCACGCGGCCACCCTAGAGGAGTGGGCCAGTCGGCCGAATGCCGTTGGCGAATGCCGTAGCCGGTCGCGTGTCGGGATCCCGGGCTCCGAGGTTCCGCATCATGCTCGGTGCCCGTGGATCGGCCTCGGAGGCCCCGGATTCCGCCCCTGTCACTCGGCGCCGATCGGGCCCCCGTGACAACAGGCCGTCCGAAAACACCTACGGGAGGATGGCCATGCGATTCCCACGCCCCGGCGACTCGGTGCGGACATTGCGGAGACGAGCCGCGGCCGTCTGCGTCGCGGCACTGCTGACGAGCGCCATCTCCTCGGGCACCGGGCTCGCCGCGCGCGTGGACCATACGAGAGCCATCACCCCCGGCCCCGTGGTCGCCTGGGGCAACGGCACTCTCGGCCAGTTGGGCGACGGCCGCACGAGCAGCAGTCCCGTCCCGGTCCGCACCTCGCGCATCCGCCAGGTCATCGACCTTGACGGCGGAGCCGGCCACACCGTCTCCCTCCGCGCGGACGGCACCGTGTGGACCTGGGGTCTCAACGACCGCGGCCAGTTGGGCAACGGCACCACGCGCAGCACCGACAGGCCCGTACGGGTGTGCGCACCGGGGCAGAGCGCGCCCTGTTCGAGGCCACTCACCGACGTGGTCGCCGTCTCGGCCGGCGCCTCCCACACGCTCGCCCTGCGGTCCGACGGCACCGTCGTCGCCTGGGGCGACAACGAATACGGTCAGCTCGGTGACGCCACCAGCACGGACAGGAGCACTCCCGTCCAGGTGTGCGCGCCGGGCCAGACCGCCCCGTGCAGCAGCTTCCTCACCGGCATCACCAACCTGGACGCCGGGTACTGGCACAACCTCGCCGTGCAGATCGGCGGGACCCTGCACAGCTGGGGCCTGAACTCCTCCGGCCAGCTCGGCGACGGCAGCAACGTGTTCAACAGCACCACGCCCGTCCAGGCAGCCCTCACCGGCGCGCCCGGGAACGTGGCGGCGGGCCGCTACCACAGCCTCGCGCACATGACCGACAGCACGGTCCGCAGCTGGGGCTTCAACGGTTTCGGCCAGCTCGGCGACGGCACGACCACCAGTACCAATCTCCCCGTCCAGGTCTGCGCGCAGGGACAGACCGCGCCCTGCGCCGCCTTCCTCACCGGCGTGAACGAGGTCGCCGCGGGCGCGGACTACAGTCTCGCGCTGCCCACGGACGGAACGATCCGCGGCTGGGGGGACAACGGCTTCGGCCAGCTCGGGGACGGCACGACGACCCACCGGAACACGCCGGTCCAGACCTGCGCCGAGGGGCAGACCGCGCCCTGCGGCGCCTTCCTCACCGGGGTGATCGGGTTCGCCGCAGGCGGCTATCACACCCTCGCACTGCAGTCGGACCTCACACTGAAGGGCTGGGGCTACAACCTCAGCGGCCAGATCGGCGACGGCACGACGGCCAACCGGAGCACACCGGTCCAGGTCTGCGCGGTGAGGCAGACCGCGCCCTGCTCACAACCGCTGAGCGGAGTGATCGCGGTGGCCGCGGGCGGGGACCACAGCCTGGCCACCCACCACTGAGCCGCTGAGCGACTGAGCCACTGAGCTTTCAGGACCGGATCGTGCCGCTGCCCGGCCGATCCGGTCCGTTCGTTTTCGGACGCGTTGATCGATGATCGATGATCGGTACATTTGGGCGGTACAGGTCACATCTCCGCGCTCTGGCGCGACAGTTACCGCCGAGTTAATGTCCTTCCATACGTACGAGGGTGGCCTGGTGACGCAGCCGCCTCGTGCCAGTCGGTTCTGCACGACTTCACGGCGTGACCCCGGGACAGGGTTCCGCCGCTTCCGCCCTCCGGGCCCCGCCCCCACCCGGGCTGTCGCCCACGGGCTTCTCCACACGGCATTTCGCACCGTTGTTCCGCACCGCCCTCAGCGCGCCGGGACACGGCATCCGCGCGCACCGTGCGCCGCGCGCGCCCCTCAGTCGTCACCCTCTTCCACTGGAGTCCCTCGATGGACCGTCCGTCCAGTCAGCCCGCCCTCCAGACCATCGCCGTCGTCGGCCTCGGCACGATGGGCACCGGCATCGCCGAGGTCCTCGTCCGCGCCGGCCGCGAGGTCATCGGCATCGACATCAGCGAGACCGCCGCCCGCCGGGCCTCGGACTCCCTCGCCGCCGCCACCGCGCGCTCCGTCGCCAAGGATCGACTCACCGAGCAGGAGCGGTCGGACGTGCTCGCCCGCTTCCGCACCTACTCGGACCTGGCCGCCGCCGCCGACGCCGATCTCGTCATCGAGGTCGTCCCGGAGAACTACGAGCTCAAGCAGCAGGTGTTCCGCGAGCTCGACGCGGTCGTCCGGCCCGACGCGATCCTGGCCACCGGCACCAACGCCCTGTCGGTGACCCGCATGGCCGCCGAGTCGCAGCGGCCCGAGCGCGTGCTGGGCCTGCACTTCTTCAACCCGGCGCCGGCGATGAAGCTGGTCGAGGTCGTCTCCTGCGTGCTGACCGCCCCGCCGGCCGTCGAGGCGGTCACCGAGCTGGCCCGCGAGCTCGGCAAGGAGCCCGTGTCGGTCGGCGACCGGCCCGGTTTCGTCGCCGACGGCCTGCTCTTCGGCTACCTGAACCAGGCCGCCGCCATGTACGAGTCGAAGTACGCCTCCCGCGAGGACATCGACGCGGCGATGCGGCTCGGCTGCGGTCTGCCCATGGGCCCGCTGGCGCTGCTCGACCTGATCGGCGTGGACACCGCCCGCACCGTCCTGGAGGCCATGTACGCCTCCTCCGGCGACCGGCTGCACGCCCCGGCGCCGATCCTCGGGCAGCTCGCCGAGGCGGGCCTGACCGGGCAGAAGGCCGGGCGCGGCTTCTACACGTACGAGGCTCCGGGCAGCTCCGCGGTGGTTCGTGACGCGCAGACCCCGGCGGACGGGGCCCGCCTCGGCGAGGGTCGTCCGGTCACCTCGGTCGGCGTGGCCGGCTCGGGCACGATGGCGAGCGGGATCGCGCAGGTCTTCGCGCAGGCCGGCTTCCAGGTGGTCCTCGCCGCCCGCAGCCAGGAGAAGGCGGACGCGGCGAAGGCCGCGATCGGCAAGTCCCTCGGCCGTGCGGTGGCCAAGGGCCGGCTGACCGAGGACGGCGCCGCGCAGACCCTGGCCCTGATCACGCCGGCCGGTTCGCTGGACGCCTTCGCCGAGGTGGACCTGGCCGTGGAGGCCGTCGCCGAGGACCTGGCGGTCAAGCAGGAACTGTTCGCGGCGCTGGACAAGGTCTGCAAGCCGGGTGCGGTGCTGGCCACGACCACCTCCTCGCTGCCGGTGATCGCGGTCGCCCGCGTGACCTCGCGCCCGCAGGACGTGATCGGCATGCACTTCTTCAACCCGGCGCCGGCGATGAAGCTGGTCGAGGTGGTCCGGACCGTCCTGACCGCCGACGACGTGCACGCCACGGTCCGCGAGGTCTGCACCAAGGTGCGCAAGCACCCGGTGGACTGCGGGGACCGGGCCGGTTTCATCGTGAACGCGCTGCTGTTCCCGTACCTCAACAACGCGATCAAGATGGTCGAGCAGCACTACGCCGGCATCGACCAGATCGACGCGGCGATGAAGCTGGGCGGCGGCTACCCGATGGGGCCCTTCGAGCTGCTCGACGTGGTCGGGCTCGACGTCTCGCTGGCCATCGAGAAGGTCCTGCACAAGGAGTTCCGCGACCCGGGCCTGGCCCCGTCCCCGCTGCTGGAGCACCTGGTGGCGGCGGGCTGCCTGGGCCGGAAGACCGGCCGCGGTTTCCGTGAGTACGCCCGTCGGTAAGTCGGCGGGCCCTGAGCCGGATGCGTGGGGAGGGCTGCTCGGGTCCGCCGGACCCTCACGGCGGACTGACCCTCCCGAGCCCAGTGCGGGCTCTCCCCCGCATCCACCCCCGTCCCACCCCCCGCAGGCGCGCTCCCCTGCACGAATGAAGTACTTTCGCTCTATGTCCCAGCCCGCCAAGACCTCACCCCGTGCCGCCACGGCATCCGACGCGCCGGAGAGCGCGGCAGGCACCAAGGCGGCCGCTCAGCGGCTCAAGATGCGCCGCGAGCTCGCCGCGGCGGCCATGGAGCTGTTCGCGACCAAGGGGTACGAGGCGACGACGGTCGACGAGATCGCCGCGACCGCCGGGGTGGCCCGCCGGACCTTCTTCCGGCACTTCCGCTCCAAGGAAGAGGCGATCTTCCCCGATCACGACGACACCCTGACCCGCGCCGAGGCCGTCCTCGACGTGGCCCCGGCACACGAGCACCCGCTCGACACGGTGTGCCGCGGGATCAAGGAAGTCATGAAGATGTACGCCGCCTCGCCGGCGGTGTCGGTGGAGCGCTACCGGCTGACCCGCGAGGTGCCGGCGCTGCGGGAGCGGGAGATCGCCTCGGTGGCCCGGTACGAGCGACTGTTCACCCGCTACCTGCTGGCCCACTTCGACGAGACCGACCACCACGACGGCAACGACGATCCGCTGCTGGCCGAGGTGGCCGCCTCGGCGGTGGTGACCGCCCACAACCACGTGCTGCGGCGCTGGCTGCGGGCGGGCGGGCAGGGGGACGTGGAGGCGCAGCTGGACCACGCCTTCTCGATCGTCCGCAAGACCTTCGGCACGGGCATCGGCGCCGGCCGCACCCTGACCACCGCGCCGCCCGCCCCGGCGGAGGTGCGCACGCAGGGCGAGGTCCTGGTGGCGGTGGCGCGTACCGACGCCCCGCTGGACGAGGTCATGCGAACCATCGAAGAAGCCCTGCGGAGCAAGTAGTCGAAAGAGCGACACGCGTCGAAAGAGCAACACGCGTCGAAAGAGCGACACGCGTCGAAGGAGCAACACGCGCGACGCTCGTCACACTGGCCGCCCCCGACATCGGGGGCGGCCTTTTGCTTTGTCCGGCTTGCCCCTACTCACGGGTAACTCTGATCGATCATCGCTCATCCGCGCAGGTCAATCGGCAAATGAGAGAAAGTTTTGGCACGCGGTGCCTTGCTGAGTGACACGGGGTGCCATACGTTGAATCTCGTCCGGACGTCCCCGCGGTCCACGCCCACTCGGCACCGACCGCGCCCCGGATGCCTGCGTCACCAGGCCACCGCACGCCCCACCACAGGCGTCGCCGCACCACCGCACCAGCCGGACCGACGGCACACCCACACGCTCCACGCACCCCCGCTCACCTCAGCGCACCCTCATCAGCGCTAGCCGGAGGCTCTACCGTGAAGGACATCCTGGACGCGATTCAGTCGCAGTCCGCCACCGCCGCAGACTTCGCAGCCCTGCCGCTGCCCGACTCGTACCGCGCGATCACCGTGCACAAGGACGAGGTCGAGATGTTCGCGGGGCTGACGACACGCGAGAAGGACCCGCGCAAGTCCCTGCACCTGGACCAGGTCCCGGTGCCGGAGCTCGGCCCGGGTGAGGCCCTGGTGGCCGTCATGGCCTCGTCGGTCAACTACAACTCGGTGTGGACCTCGATCTTCGAGCCGGTGTCCACCTTCAGCTTCCTGGAGCGCTACGGGCGCCTGTCGGAGCTCACCAAGCGCCACGACCTCCCGTACCACATCATCGGCTCCGACCTCGCGGGCGTCGTGCTGCGCACCGGCCCCGGCGTGAACGCCTGGAAGCCGGGCGACGAGGTCGTCGCGCACTGCCTCTCGGTCGAGCTGGAGTCCTCCGACGGCCACAACGACACGATGCTCGACCCCGAGCAGCGGATCTGGGGCTTCGAGACCAACTTCGGCGGCCTGGCGGAGATCGCCCTCGTCAAGTCCAACCAGCTGATGCCGAAGCCCGACCACCTGAGCTGGGAGGAGGCCGCCTCACCCGGCCTGGTCAACTCCACCGCCTACCGCCAGCTGGTCTCCCGCAACGGCGCCGGCATGAAGCAGGGCGACAACGTCCTGATCTGGGGCGCCAGCGGCGGCCTCGGCTCCTACGCCACCCAGTTCGCGCTGGCCGGCGGCGCCAACCCGATCTGCGTGGTCTCCAGCCCCGAGAAGGCGGACATCTGCCGGGCCATGGGCGCGGAGGCGGTCATCGACCGCAACGCGGAGGGCTACAAGTTCTGGAAGGACGAGCACACCCAGGACCCGAAGGAGTGGAAGCGCTTCGGCAAGCGCATCCGCGAGCTGACCGGCGGCGAGGACATCGACATCGTCTTCGAGCACCCCGGCCGCGAGACCTTCGGCGCCTCCGTGTACGTCACCCGCAAGGGCGGCACGATCACCACCTGCGCCTCGACCTCGGGCTACATGCACGAGTACGACAACCGCTACCTGTGGATGTCGCTCAAGCGGATCATCGGCTCGCACTTCGCGAACTACCGCGAGGCGTGGGAGGCCAACCGCCTGGTCGCCAAGGGCAAGATCCACCCCACCCTGTCGAAGGTCTACTCCCTGGAGGAGACCGGTCAGGCCGCCTACGACGTCCACCGCAACCTCCACCAGGGCAAGGTCGGCGTCCTCGCGCTGGCCCCCGAGGAGGGTCTGGGCGTGCGTGACCACGAGCTGCGTGCGACGCACCTCGACGCGATCAACCGCTTCCGCAACATCTGAGTCCGTTCAAAGGCCTAAGGGACAGCCTGAGATGACAGAGCGCCAGAAGGACCGTCCGTGGCTCATGCGGACGTACGCCGGCCACTCCACGGCCGAGGCGTCCAACGAGCTGTACCGCCGCAACCTCGCCAAGGGCCAGACCGGCCTGTCGGTCGCGTTCGACCTGCCGACGCAGACCGGCTACGACCCCGACCACATCCTCGCCCGCGGCGAGGTGGGCCGGGTCGGGGTCCCGGTCTCCCATCTGGGCGACATGCGGCGGCTGTTCCAGGACATACCCCTGGAGCAGATGAACACCTCGATGACGATCAACGCCACCGCCATGTGGCTGCTGGCGCTCTACCAGGTGGCCGCCGAGGAGCAGGGTGCGGACATCTCGCAGCTCCAGGGCACCACGCAGAACGACATCGTCAAGGAGTACCTCTCGCGCGGGACGCACGTCTTCCCGCCCGGGCCCTCGCTCCGCCTGACGACGGACATGATCGCGTACACGGTCAACCACATTCCCAAGTGGAACCCGATCAACATCTGCTCGTACCACCTCCAGGAGGCCGGGGCCACCCCGGTCCAGGAGATCTCGTACGCGATGTCGACCGCGATCGCCGTCCTCGACTCGGTGCGCGACTCGGGCCAGGTGCCCGAGGAGCGCTTCGGCGAGGTCGTCGCCCGGATCTCCTTCTTCGTGAACGCGGGTGTCCGCTTCATCGAGGAGATGTGCAAGATGCGTGCCTTCGGCCGCATCTGGGACAAGGTCACCCGGGAGCGCTACGGCATCGAGAACGAGAAGCAGCGGCGCTTCCGCTACGGCGTCCAGGTCAACTCCCTGGGCCTGACCGAGGCACAGCCGGAGAACAACGTCCAGCGCATCGTGCTGGAGATGCTCGCGGTCACCCTCTCCAAGGACGCCCGCGCCCGCGCCGTGCAGCTGCCCGCCTGGAACGAGGCGCTGGGCCTGCCCCGGCCCTGGGACCAGCAGTGGTCGCTGCGCATCCAGCAGGTCCTCGCCCACGAGAGCGACCTGCTGGAGTACGAGGACATCTTCGCCGGATCCCACGTCATCGAGGCCAAAGTCGACTCCCTGGTCGCCGACTGCCTGGCCGAGATCGACCGGATCCAGGAGATGGGCGGCGCCATGGCGGCCGTCGAGTCCGGGTACCTGAAGTCCCAGCTGGTCTCCTCGCACGCCGAGCGGCGGGCGCGGATCGAGGCCGGCGAGGACAAGATCGTCGGCGTCAACTGCTTCCAGCAGACCGAGGAGAACCCGCTCACCTCGGACCTGGACGGCGCCATCATGACGGTCGACCCGGCGGTGGAGGCGCTCACCGTCGAGCGCATCGCCCGCTGGCGGGCCGAGCGGCAGGAGTCCTCGGACCGGCAGGGGAACGGCGATCCCTTCGTCTTCCCCACCACCCAGCAGGCCCTGGAGCGCCTCAAGGAGGCCGCCGCCGGCACCGAGAACCTGATGGAGGCCACCCTGGAGTGCGCCCGAGCCGGTGTCACCACCGGCGAGTGGTCGAGCGCGCTGCGCGAGGTCTTCGGCGAGTTCCGCGCCCCGACCGGGGTCTCCTCGGCCCCGGTGGCGGTCACCGCCGAGCCCGGTACGCCGATGCACGAGGTCCGCGAGAAGGTGGCCCGTACGGCCGACGAGCTCGGCTCCGGCCGGCTGCGTCTGCTGGTCGGCAAGCCCGGACTGGACGGGCACTCCAACGGCGCCGAGCAGATCGCCGTGCGGGCCCGCGACGCGGGCTTCGAGGTGGTCTACCAAGGCATCCGGCTGACACCGGAGGAGATCTCCTCGGCGGCACTGGCCGAGGACGTGCACTGCGTGGGACTGTCCATCCTGTCCGGCTCGCACAGCGCGCTCGTCCCGGACGTCCTGGAAAGGCTCCGTCTGGCGGGGGCGGGTGACATTCCCGTCATCGTCGGCGGCATCATTCCGAACGCCGACGCCGTGTCGCTCAAGGCGGCCGGAGTCGCCGCGGTCTTCACTCCGAAGGACTTCGGCATCACGGAGATCATCGGCCGTATCGTCGACGAGATCCGCAAGGCCAACAAGCTCCACCCTCTCGAAATCGTTGCAAGCACGGAGGTCCCCGCATGACCACGCCAGTCCACCCGGTGAACCGCCTTCGCCCGCGTCGCTCCTGCCTCGCGGTGCCCGGCTCGAACCCGCGGTTCCTCGAGAAGGCCCAGGGCCTGCCGGCCGACCAGGTCTTCCTCGACCTGGAGGACGCCTGCGCGCCGCTGGCCAAGGAAGGCGCCCGCCACACCATCGTGGACGCGCTGAACAACGGCGACTGGACGGGCAAGACCCGGGTCGTGCGCGTCAACGACTGGACCACCCACTGGACGTACCGCGACGTCATCACGGTCGTCGAGGGCGCCGGCCAGAACCTCGACTGCATCATGCTGCCGAAGGTCCAGGACGCCCAGCAGGTCGTGGCCCTCGACCTGCTGCTGACGCAGATCGAGAAGACCATGGGCTTCGAGGTCGGCAAGATCGGCATCGAGGCGCAGATCGAGAACGCCAGGGGCCTGGTGAACGTCGACGAGATCGCCGCCGCCTCGCCCCGGCTGGAGACCATCATCTTCGGCCCGGCCGACTTCATGGCCTCGATCAACATGAAGTCCCTGGTCGTGGGCATGCAGCCGCCCGGCTACGGTGCGGACGCCTACCACTACATCCTGATGCGGATCCTGATGGCGGCCCGCATGCACAACCTCCAGGCGATCGACGGTCCCTTCCTCCAGATCCGCGACGTGGACGCGTACCGCGAGGTGGCGGGCCGGGCGGCGGCGCTGGGCTTCGACGGCAAGTGGGTGCTGCACCCCGGTCAGGTCGACGCGGCGAACGAGGTCTTCTCCCCCTCGCAGGAGGACTACGACCACGCCGAGCTGATCCTCGACGCGTACGACTGGTGCACCTCGGAGGCCGGCGGCAAGAAGGGCTCCGCGATGCTCGGCGACGAGATGATCGACGAGGCCAGCCGCAAGATGGCCCTGGTCATCGCGGGCAAGGGCCGCGCCGCCGGCATGCAGCGCACCAGCAAGTTCGAGATCCCGGAGGCCTAGGACCATGCAGTTCGGACGCACCTACGAAGAGTTCGAGGTCGGGGCGGTCTACAAGCACTGGCCCGGAAAGACGGTCACCGAGTACGACGACCACCTCTTCTGTCTGCTGACCATGAACCACCACCCGCTCCACATGGACAGCAATTACGCGGAGAACACGACCGACTTCGGAAAGAACGTCGTCGTGGGCAACTACATCTACTCGCTGCTGCTCGGCATGTCCGTGCCGGACGTCTCCGGGAAGGCCATCGCCAACCTGGAGATCGAGTCCCTGCGGCACGTGGCGCCGACCTTCCACGGCGACACGATCTACGGCGAGACCACCGTCCTCGACAAGACCCCGTCGAAGTCGAAGAACGACCGCGGCATCGTCTACGTCGAGACCAAGGGCTACAAGCAGGACGGCACCCTCGTCTGCGTCTTCCGGCGCAAGGTGATGGTTCCGACCGAGACGTACATCAAGGAGCGCGGCGGCGAGCAGCCCGGCCGCCCCCAGCTGAAGGAACAGGGGAAGTAGCCATGGCCCGACTCGCCCAGACCGCCGGGCTCACCGACGTCCAGCGGGAGATCCTCAAGACCGTCCGCGAGTTCGTCGACAAGGAGATCATCCCGGTCGCGACCGAGCTGGAGCACCGCGACGAGTACCCGCAGGACATCGTCGACGGCCTCAAGGAGCTCGGCCTCTTCGGCCTGATGATCCCGGAGGAGTACGGCGGCCTCGGTGAGTCGCTCCTCACCTACGCGCTGTGCGTCGAGGAGATAGCGCGTGGCTGGATGTCCGTCTCGGGCATCATCAACACCCACTTCATCGTCGCGTACATGCTCAAGCAGCACGGCACCCAGGAGCAGAAGGACCACTTCCTCCCGCGCATGGCGCTGGGCGAGGTGCGCGGCGCGTTCTCGATGTCCGAGCCGGCGCTGGGCTCCGATGTGTCGGCCATCACCTCGAAGGCGGTGAAGGACGGCGACGAGTACGTCCTGAACGGCCAGAAGATGTGGCTGACGAACGGTGGATCCTCGACGCTGGTGGCCGTTCTCGTCCGAAGTGACGAAGGACACCCGGAGGGCACCGCGCCCCACAAGTCGATGACGACCTTCCTCGTCGAGAAGGAGCCGGGCTTCGGTGAGGTCCGTCCGGGCCTGACCATCCCGGGCAAGATCGACAAGATGGGTTACAAGGGCGTCGACACGACCGAACTCATCATGGACGGACTGCGCATTCCGGCCAATCGGGTACTCGGCGGCCAGACGGGCCGAGGGTTTTACCAAATGATGGACGGCGTCGAGGTCGGCCGCGTCAACGTGGCGGCGCGTGGCTGCGGCGTCGCTCAGCGTGCGTTCGAGCTGGGTGTCTCGTATGCCCAGCAACGTCACACTTTCGGCAAGGCCATCGCCGAACACCAGGCGATCCAGTTCAAGCTGGCCGAGATGGCTACCAAGGTCGAAGCCGCCCATGCCATGATGGTGAACGCAGCACGCAAAAAGGACTCTGGGGAACGAAACGACCTCGAAGCAGGGATGGCGAAGTACCTCGCCTCCGAGTACTGCAAGGAGGTGGTCGAGGACGCCTTCCGTATCCATGGCGGCTACGGGTTCTCGAAGGAGTACGAGATCGAGCGTCTCTACCGGGAGGCTCCGATGCTGCTCATCGGTGAAGGTACTGCCGAGATCCAGAAAATGATCATCGGGCGACGCCTGCTCGAGGAGTACCGACTCCAGGGCTGAAAGTCCCTTTTGCGGCGAATCATCCATCGATTCGCCGCATAAGGGTCACTTCCAGTGACTGGCTGACGGCCATCGACTCGGCTTCTGGCTTGCCCAGTTGTTGCGCGCAACCGATAGCATTCCAGTAAAGCCGCCGTCCCGTCCCCCCGTTTGCGGCGCGGCAATCACCCGCTACGAAGGTCATCCATGCCCCACAGCCAAACCTCTGCACCTCGCGACAGCCTCCTTGGCGTACGCCTCGCGCGCGGAGCATCGCCGTGGCTTCTGCCGACCGTCGCCACCGCGGCACTCAGCCTCTCCCGGGCCCGCAAGTCCGGACGCTGGGCCGCGGCGGCCGTGCCCGCCACCGCGCTCGCCGCGGGCATGTTGTGGTTCTTCCGCGACCCCGAGCGCGAGATCGCCCAGGGTCGGGTCATCTCGCCCGCCGACGGTGTGGTGCAGAGCATCATGCCGTGGAAGGACGGGCGGACCCGGGTCGCGATCTTCATGAGCCCGCTGAACGTCCACGTCAACCGCGCGCCCCTCGCGGGCACGGTGACGTCCGTGGAGCACATCCCCGGCGGATTCGTCCCGGCGTTCAACAAGGAGAGCGAGAACAACGAGCGCGTTGTCTGGCACTTCGACACCGAGCTCGGCGACATCGAGATGGTGCAGATCGCCGGCGCCGTCGCGCGACGCATCGTCCCGTACCTGCCGGCCGGTACCAAGGTGGAGCAGGGCGAACGCATCGGTCTGATCCGCTTCGGCTCGCGTGTCGACATCTACCTCCCCGAGGGTGTCGAGGTCGCGGTCGAGGTCGGGCAGGCCACCACCGCGGGGGTGACCCGAATTGACCGTGACTGACCCTGAGACTCCTGCCGCCGGCTGGGTTCCGGAGTCCGCCGCCGAGGAAGAGTCCACCGAGGACGACATGCCGCTCTCGCTGCGGCTGTCGATAGCGGACACCCTCACCCTCGGCAACGCGACCTGCGGATTCATGGCGGTGTACTTCACCACCACCGGAATCCTCATCCCGCACCTCACCGGCAGCGGCGAATCGGGCATGGCCCGGCACAGCGCGGCGACCGCGGTGATACTGATGCTGCTCGCGGCGGTCTTCGACCTCTTCGACGGGATCGTGGCCCGCAAGCTGCGCAGCTCGCCGATGGGCGCCGAGCTGGACAACCTGTCCGACCTGATCAGCTTCGGCCTGGCGCCGGCGTACTTCGTGCTGGTCTACGGCATGGTCGCCGACGACGCGCACCAGAAGATGTCGGCGCTCGCCGCGATCGTGGTGCTGCTGGCCGTGGTGCTCAGACTCGCGAGATTCAGCTGCGTGACCATGAAGGACGGCATGTTCCAGGGCATGCCGAGCCCCTTCGGCGCGTTGACGGTCGTCTCGATCGTGCTGCTGGAGCTGCCGTTCGTCCCGACGCTGCTGGCGATCATCGGGGTGGCCTGGCTGATGGTGAGCCGGGTCGAGTACCCCAAGCCGCGGGGTGTCCTCGCGGTGGCGATGCTGAGCTGGATCGTCGGTGCGATGGGTCTGCTGGCGGCCTGGGCGTTCGACGCGCCGGGCGGTCAGCTGCTGCTCCAGACGGGCTGCGCGCTGCAGATCGCGCTGGCGGCGACGATTCCGCTGTTCGCGACGACCCGCCGGGCGAACACCTTCCGGCACAACCGTCGCGAGGCCCGAGCCACGACGCTGCGCTAGCCGTACCGCTCGTACGCGGGAGGGCCCCCGGATGCCAATGGCGTCCGGGGGCCCTTTCGTCGTTTCCGGGTGCGGGTCCACTGCCGCGGCTCCGCCCCGGACCCCGCTCCTCAAACGCCGGAGGGGCTGGGTGGTGCCGCCCGGCGGGGCTGAGAGGTACTGCACGGCAGCGCGGAGGCAGCCCGTCGCCGGACTGGAGCGCCGCCCGCAGGGCTCAGGTGCCTGGGGTGTAGGCCTGCGCCGCAGGAGCCACCGCGGCCTCCTTGATGACCTTCAGGCCGCCCGGGGTGGACTCGTCCGGCTTCATGATCACGCTCTGGCGGGTTGAGGGGGCCTTCGGGTCGGAGAAGTCGTGGGTGATGCCGAAGCCGCCGTCGTAGGACTTCAGGCTCAGCAGGGCCTTCGTGACGCCCTCGCGGGTGAGGTCCTTGTCCGTGCAGGCCTTCTTCAGGGCCTCTCCGTAGACCCCGGCGGCCGTGTAGCCGGCCACGACCCCGTTGTCGAGGCCCGCGCCCGGGTACGCCTCCTTGTAGGCCGTGGCCAGGGCCGCCGGGCCCGGGGCCGGGGAGCCGATCGGCAGGCTCGACGCCGCGACGTAGTAGTCCTTCTGGAGGGCCGCGCCCGCCGGGGTGGCGAGCAGCTGCGGGGCGAAGGCCGAGTTGTTGCCGACCACGGGGACGTTCCAGCCGCCCGCCGCGGCGACGCCGACCAGCGAGGCGGCCTGCTTGGGACCGGCGCTGATCACCACGGCCTTGACCCCGGCCTGCTTGAGGGCGGCGACCTGCGCGGACATGTCGTTGTCCGTGGGCTTGATCTTCTGCTCGACCACCGTGAGGCCCGCCTCCTTGGCGGCGTGCTTGGAGCCGGCCAGGGCGTTCTCGCCGTAGTCCCCCTCGAAGTACACGTGCCCGATCCTGTCGCCGGAGGCGATCCGCTTCTGGTCGAGGAGGTAGCCGACGGCGTTGACCGTCTCGATGTCGTACGTGGCCCCCACCGTCCGGATCGCCGGGCTGCCCAGCAGGGACGCGGACCAGGCCTGCGGGATGACCAGGCCCTTGTCCTGGCCGTCGATGCGGCCCTTGGCGGCGGCCACGAACGGGGAGCCGATGAACTGGGCGAAGCCCAGTACCTCCGGCTCCAGCTCGGTGTAGCCCGCGAGGGCCTTCTGCGGGTCGTAGCCGTGGTCGCGGACCGTGAGCTCCAGTTGGCGGCCGCAGATGCCTCCCGAGGCGTTGGTCTGCTTGATCCAGAGCTGCTGGGCCTGCGTGACGCTCTTGCCGAGGGTGGCGTAGACGCCGGTCATGTCGGTGAGGGCGCCGAGCTTGATGGTGGTGGCGGTGACCCCCTTGCCGGTCTTGACGCCACCCTCGCCCTGCTTGTCGCCGCCCGAGGTGTTCGCCTTTCCGCTGCACCCGGCGGCGCCGGTGAGCAGGAGCGCGGCCGCGAGGGCCGCCGTACCGAGTCGCGCTCGCTGGTCCGTGCCGGGTCTCTTCACGCTGGCTCCTTCGGAGGTCGGATCCGGGCGAGGCCGCCCGGGAGGAACAGGACGACGGCGACGACGGCCGCGCCGTACAGGTAGCGGGACGCCTCGCCCGGGGAGACCCCGCCCGTGCCGGGCGCGGAGACGAGCGGGAGGGCGTCGCTGTAGCGGGTGAGCAGCTGGGGCAGGAGGGAGACGAACACGGCGCCGATGACGGCTCCGGCGACCGTGCCGAGGCCGCCGATCACGATCATGGCGAGGTATTCGAGGGACAGGACCATGCCGAAGTAGTCGGGCACGGTGCGCTGGAAGACCAGGGCGAGCAGGACCCCCGCCAACCCGGCGTACATGGACGACAGGACGAAGACGGCCGCGCGGTAGCGGGCGACGGGAACGCCCATCACCCCGGCCGCGATGTTGTGGTCACGGATGGCGTTCATGGCTCGGCCGGGGCGCCCGCGCAGGACGCCGCGGGCGAAGAGGGCGCAGGCCAGGAGCGCGGCGAGGGCCACGTACCAGAGCTTCTCGGCGGACTGGAAGGGGACGGCGGCGATCACGGTCTCGGTGTCGTCGAAGGTGATCCCGAGGAGGGAGAGGGGTTCGACGTCCCGGCCGTTGAAGCCGCCGGTGAGGGAGGTCGCGTTGAACAGCACGTGCTGCCCGATGAAGATCAGCGCGAGGGTGGCGATGCCGAGGTACGCGCCCCGCAGGCGCCCGGCGATGGGGCTGAAGAGCCCGCCGGCGGCTCCCGAGAGGGCCACGGCGAGTACGGCCGCCAGCCAGCTGGGCAGCCCGAGGCCGACCGGTTCGTGGCCCGGGGAACCCCCGCCGTTCCCGGCGAGGGCGCAGTAGCCGTACGCCCCGACGGCGAGGAAGAAGGCGTGGCCCATGGACAGCTGCCCGGTGGCCCCGGTGAGCAGGTTGAGGCCGATGGCGCCGATGCCGGCGGCGATGGCGAAGAGGCCCGCCTGCAGCCAGAAGCGCTCCAGGTAGAAGGGCAACGCGAGCAGCACGAGGCCGCCTGCGGCCGGCAGGACGTACCGGATGCGGTTGCGCCCCGCGGTGGTCCGGAGCCCACGGACGGCGGCCCCGCGCCCGCGCTGCTCGCCGATGGTCCCCCGGGGCCCCGGGTCGGGGGCCGCAGTGTGCCCCGCCCCCGGCTCGGCGTCGCCGTGTCCGCCGTCGCCGGATACGGCGGTCTCATGCTCGGACACAGGTGCGCTCCTTCATGCCGCAGGGACGAGGGACCGGGCCCGGGCCATGGCTGCCCGTTCCCGGGCTCCCCGCAGGGGCGACGGCAGGGGATGCGTCAGACACGGGCGAGCTCCTTCGTGCCGAAGAGGCCGGCCGGGCGCAGCAGCAGGACCACGACCATGACCAGGTACGGGGCGAGGTCGCCGATGCCGCGGCCGAGGAAGGTGAGCTGGCTCTGGTAGCCGGTGGCCATGGCCTCGGTGACCCCGACGATCAGGCCGCCCGCCAGGGCGCCGGTGGTGGAGTCGAGGCCGCCCAGGATGGCCGCGGGGAAGGCCTTGAGGGCGGCGAGCGAGGTGGCCCGTTCCAGGCCGGGGGTGGGGAAGACGGTGAGGAAGAGCGCCGCGACGGCGGCCAGGGCTCCGGCCACCGCCCACGCGGCGAGGGATACCCGGCCCAGCCGGACGCCCATCAGCGCGGCGGTCTCCGGTTTCTCGGCGGCGGCCCGCATGGCCACGCCCCACGCCGTGTACCGGAAGGCGAGCAGGAAGGCGGTGATCAGCGCGGTGGCGGCGATCAGGGCCGCGATCCGGGTCTGCGGGACGGTGACCGGCCCGAGGTGGACCACGGCCGCGCCCCACGGGTCGCCGAGCGCGAGTACGTCCGTACCGATGCGGCGGGTGAGGTCGGTGGTGAGCAGGATGTCCACGCCGATGGTGACGATGGCGAGGACGCTCTGGTCCTGGCCCCGGTAGCGGCGCATCACGAGGAACTCCACCGCCGCGCCGACGGCCGCGGCCGCGACGACGCCGACCGCGAGGGCCGGCCAGAAGCCGATGTCCTCGTGGAGGACGGCCGTGACGTAGCCGCCCGCGAGGAGGAGCGAGGCGTGGGCGAAGTTGACGACCTCGGTGGCCTTGAAGATGACCACGAAGCCGAGGGCGATCAGTGCGTACACGGAGCCCATGGACAGACCGCCGAGCAGCAGTTCCAGGAAGGTGGTCACGCGGCCGGGTCCTCCTCGCCGAGGTAGGCGCGGACGACCGCCGGGTCGTTCTGCACCTGGGCGGGGGTTCCGCCGCCGATCCGTTTTCCGAAGTCGAGTACGGTCACCGCGTCCGCGAGCCGCATCACCACCCCCATGTCGTGTTCGACCAGCACGATCGAGATGCCGAGGCCGGCGCGGACGCCCGCGACGACGTCGGCGGTGCGCGCGCGTTCGTCGGCGGTCATGCCGGCGACGGGTTCGTCGAGGAGCAGCAGCCGGGGCTCCATGCACAGGGCCCTGGCCAGCTCGACGAGTTTCTGTTTGCCGTACGGGAGGGAGCCGGCGGGAGCGGCCAGGTCGGCCTCCAGGCCGACGAAGGCGGCGATCTCGCGGACCCGTTCGCGGTGCAGGCGGTCCTCGCGGACGGCCGAGGGCAGCCGCAGGCCCGTGGCGAGGAACCCGGAGCGCATCAGCCGGTGGCGGCCGAGCAGCAGGCTGTCGGCGACCGTGGTGTGCGGGGGCAGGGCCAGGTTCTGGAAGGTGCGGGCGATGCCGAGGGCGGCGACCTCGTGCGGGGCGAGGCCCGTGAGCTCGGCTGCGCCGAAGCGGACGCTGCCCGTCGCCGCGCGGTAGACGCCGGAGAGCACGTTGAAGCAGGTGGACTTGCCGGCGCCGTTGGGCCCGATGACGGCGTGGACGCTGCCCGGTTCGACGGTGAAGGAGACCCCGTCGAGGGCGGTGAGCCCGGAGAAGCGGACGGTGACGTCGGTGACGGTGAGGGCCGGGGGCACCTCGGGGCGGCGCGCGTCCGGCGCTGCGGGGCGGGGCGCGTCCGGCGCTGCGGGGTGGGCCCCGCCGGCCGACCCGGCCGGGCGCGGGTCGCCCGCGGCGGTGCGCGGGTTGCCCGCGGCCCCGTGCGGGTCCGGTGCCGTGCCCTGGGCGTCGGGGCCGGGGAGGTCCGTCACGCGGACCACCTGCGCAGGGTGCGGGGCTGCACCGGGGCCGGGGTGTCCTCGTCCGTGATGCCCAGGTAGCGGCGGCGTACCTCGTCCGAGGCAGCCAGTTCGGCGGCCGGGCCCGACAGGGTGACCTCGCCGACCTCCAGGACGTACGCGTACGAGGCCAGCCGCAGCGCGAGGGCCGCGTTCTGCTCGACCAGCAGCACCGAGGTGCCCGCGGCGTTGATCTCCCTGATGGTCTCGGCGATGGTGGCGGCCATCTTGGGGGCCAGGCCCAGCGAGGGCTCGTCCAAGAGCAGCAGCCGGGGGCGGGCCATCAGCGCCCGGCCCAGCGCCAGCATCTGCTGCTCGCCCCCGGACAGCAGACCCGCGCGCTGGCGGGCCCTGCCGGCCAGGACCGGGAACAGCTCGTGGACGCGGGCCAGCGAACGGGCGGTGTCGGCGCGGGATCCGGCGCGGGAGCCGAGGGCGCCGGCCCGCAGGTTGTCGGCGACGGTCATCCGGGCGAACACCTGCCGCCCCTCGGGGACTTGCACCACCCCCGCCGCGACGGCGCGGGCCGGGCCGCCGAGGCCGGCCCGCCCGTCGATCGTTCGCCCGTCGAAGCTGATGTCGCCGTGCGTGACGGCGCCCCGGTGGAAGGCGAGCGTCTGGGACACGGCCCGCAGCAGGGTCGACTTCCCGGCGCCGTTCCCGCCGAGAACCACCACCACGGCGCCGGCCGGTACGTCGAGCGACACGTCGCGCAGTGCCCGTACCGGCCCGTAGCCGACGGACAGCGCGCGTACCTGGAGCGAGGCCACTTCCCCTCCCACTGCTTGGCACTGCCTGCCTTTGTGCTGGCGCACAGACCAGCACCGGGCGGGGCGGGCGTCCACGGTCGGAAGCGGAATCGCTGCCGATGACCAGCCGGGCACGGGGTGCGGTTGTGCACCGGCACAAACCTGCCGACGGGCCCCCTTACGCAGGTGGTGGCGGGGTGACATCCTCTGCGGCCATGGGCGGACGCAGGGCGCGCACGGAGGCGGAGTGGTCGGTACTGCGGACGGCGGCCGAGGAGCTGCTGCGGCGGATCCCGGAACTCACGCAGGAGCTGATCGGCGATCTCGCGAAGCACTCCCCGCTCTTCGACCTGGCGGTGCCGCGCGACGAGCACTGGCAGCAGGTCAGCGAGGCCATGCGGTACGGCATCGAGGCGTTCGCCGCGCGCCGCACCGACCCGCGCAAGGACCTGGCGTACGCGCAGGAGCTGGGGCGACGGCGCGCCGAGCAGGGGCTGCCGCTCGACCTGCTGCTGTACGCGTACCGCCGCGCGGGCCGGCTGACCTGGGACGCGCTGCTGGACATCGTCACGGAGGAGGACCCGGACGCGCTGCCGGTGCTGGCGCGTACGGCGGGCGCGATGTGGGTCGGGATCGAGCAGCAGGCCTCCGCGACGGCCGAGGCGTACCGGGCGGGCGAGTTGGAGATGCGCCGGCGCAGCGACGAGCGGGTGCAGGCGCTGCTGGACGCGCTGCTCGCCGGTGACGCGGCGCCGGGCCTGGCGGCGCGGGCGGCGGCGGGACTGGACCTGCCGGAGCAGGGCCGGTACGCGGTGGTGGTGATCCCGGTGGACCGGCGGGACTCCGTGCACCGGGTCGCTTCGGCGGGCGGGATGCGGCTGTTCTGGCGGATGCGGGCGGAGCAGGAGCTGGCGGTGGTGGCCCTCGGGGCGTCCTCGCTGGACGAGCTGGCGGTGGAGCTCGCCGACCGCTGCCCGGGCCCCGGCGGGATCAGCCCGGTGGTGGACGGCCTGGCGGAGCTGGGGCGGGCCCGGCGGCTGGCGGAGACGGCGCTGGCCACGTGCGGGGCGGAGGAGCGGGTGCTGGTGCGGCTCGCGGAGCGGCTGCCGACGGCGCTGGTCGTACGCCAGCCGGAGCTCGCGGGGGAACTCGTCCAGGCGGTCCTGGGGCCTCTGCTGGAACTCGACCCGGCGGACCGGGCGGTGCTGCTGGAGACGCTGGACGCGTGGCTGGCGGCGGAGGGCTCCGCGGGGCGGGCGGCGACGCGGCTGTACTGCCACCGCAACACGGTCTTCAACCGCCTGCGGCGCCTGGAGCACGTGACGTCCCGCTCCTTGTCCCGGCCCCGCGACCTGGTGGCCCTGACGTTGGCCCTCGACGCCCATCGCCTGGCCGGCGGCCCGGGCGCGGCGTGAGCCTGAGCCGCGGGCGGGGCCCCTGCCACGTAATCCTGCGGCGCCGCTATCGGGGGCTCCGCCCCCGAACCCCCGCGCCTCAAACGCCGGCGGGGCTGGAATTGCCCTGCGGGCAATCCATCCCGCTCGGGCACACGTTGCGCCACGCGCATGTCGAGGGCCGACGTCGGGCAAACTCCGGCCCCGCCGGCGTTTGAGGCGCGGGGTCTGGGGCGGAGCCCCAGGAGGGCCGGCCGCCCCGGAGGGGCATAGGCTTGATGTCGGAAAACCGCCAGCCGCAGGCAACCGCACCCCGGATCCTTGAGGGCATGCACACCGACACCGAGCGCTGCGTAAGGGCCGTGCAGTCGAAGGACGCCCGCTTCGACGGCTGGTTCTTCACGGCCGTCCTGACCACCCGGATCTACTGCCGGCCCAGCTGCCCCGCCGTGCCGCCCAAGGTCGAGAACATGACCTTCCTGCCCAGCGCCGCCGCCTGCCAGCAGGCCGGGTTCCGGGCCTGCAAGCGGTGTCGGCCCGACACCAGCCCCGGTTCCCCCGAGTGGAACGCCCGCGCCGACGCCGTCGCACGCGCGATGCGGCTGATCCAGGACGGGGTGGTGGACCGCGAGGGCGTCCCCGGGCTGGCCACCCGCCTCGGGTACTCCACCCGGCAGGTGGAGCGGCAGCTCAACGCCGAGCTGGGCGCCGGCCCGCTCGCCCTCGCTCGGGCCCAGCGCGCCCAGACCGCCCGGCTGCTCATCGAGACCTCCGAGCTCCCGATGGGCGACGTGGCCTTCGCCGCCGGGTTCTCCTCCATCCGCACCTTCAACGACACCGTCCGCGAGGTCTTCGCCCTCTCCCCCAGCGAGCTGCGGCTGCGCGCCGAGAAGACCAACCGGAACCAGCCCCGGATCCCCGGCACGATCAGCCTGCGGCTCCCCTACCGGGCCCCCCTCAACCCGGACAACCTCTTCGGGCACCTCGCCGCGACCGCCGTCCCCGGCGTCGAGGAGTGGCGGGACGGCGCGTACCGGCGCACGCTGCGGCTGCCGTACGGGACCGGGGTCGTCGCCCTCACCCCGGGGCCGGACCACATCGGCTGCCGGCTGGCCCTGACCGACCTGCGCGACCTGACCATCGCCATCAGCCGCTGCCGCTGGATGCTCGACCTGGACGCCGATCCCGAGGCGGTCGACGAGCAGCTGCGCACCGATCCGCTGCTGGCCCCGCTCGTGGACAAGGCCCCCGGGCGCCGTGTGCCGCGTACCGTCGACGCGGCGGAGTTCGCCGTACGGGCGGTGCTCGGCCAGCAGGTGTCCACGGCGGCGGCGCGCACGCACGCCGCCCGGCTGGTCACCTCGTACGGCGAGCGCGTCGAGGACCCGCTGGGCGGGCTGACCCACCTCTTCCCTTCCCCGCAGGCGCTCGCCGAGCTGGATCCGGAGTCCCTGGGCCTGCCGCGCAGCCGCCGCACCACGCTGACGACGCTGGTCACGGCGCTCGCCGACGGTTCGCTCCCGCTCGGCATCGACAGCGACTGGGAGGCGGCCCGCGCGCAGCTGAACGCGCTGCCCGGGTTCGGCCCGTGGACCACCGAGGTCATCGCGATGCGGGCGCTCGGCGACCCGGACGCGTTCCTGCCGTCCGATCTGGGGGTCCGGCGGGCCGCGCAGGGGCTCGGGCTGCCGTCCACCCCGGCCGCGCTGACGGCCAAGGCGGCCGGCTGGCGGCCCTGGCGGGCGTACGCCGTCCAGTACTTGTGGGCCACCGACGCCCACCCCATCAACCACCTGCCGTCTGAGGAGCACCCGTCATCATGACCGCCAAGACCGTCAAGACCGTCAAGACCGCCAAGCAGCACGCCGTCGTCGACAGCCCCTACGGTCCGCTCACGCTGGTCGCCACGGATGGCGTCCTCTGCGGGCTCTACATGACCGGGCAGCGGCATCGGCCGGCCGAGGAGTCCTTCGGGGAGCGGGTCGCCGCCACCGAGGAGCCGTTCCCCGAGGTGGTGCGGCAGCTGACCGCGTACTTCGCCGGGCAGCTCACCGACTTCGACCTGCCGCTGCGGCTGGAGGGGACGGATTTCCAGCGCAGTGTGTGGGACCAGCTCGCACGGATCCCCTACGGCGAGACGTGGTCGTACGGGGAGCTCGCGGCCAGGCTGGGCAAGCCGAACGCCTCGCGGGCGGTGGGCCTGGCCAACGGCAAGAACCCGGTCGGGATCATCGTCCCGTGCCACCGCGTGATCGGTGCCTCGGGCGGTATGACCGGCTACGGGGGCGGGGTCGAGCGCAAGGTGCGGCTGCTGGAGTTCGAGTCGGGGGCTCAGACCACCATCAGCGGGACGAGCAGCGCGAACGCGGCGCCCGCCTCCACGGCGTAGCCGTACAGGGAGGGGTGCTGGACGGGGGCGGCGAGCAGGACCACGCTCTGCCGGCCGGCGGCCGCCGCCACCCAGTCGGCGTCGGCGCCGAGGTTGCCCTGGTACCAGCCCTCGCAGGCGCCGGGGCCGCTGACCGCGAACAGGTCGTCCTCGCGGCGGTAGAGGGCCTCCCACCCGGCGGCCGGCACGGACCAGCCGTCGAAGTCGTCGAACCGGGCCCAGCCGCCTTCGCGTATCGCGGTGTCGAACAGCCAGACCGGCGTTCCCTCGGGGGTGACCTCCCCGCCCTCCTGCTGGTCGGTCGTGAAGTGCACCATGGGCAGGGCGTCGGGCCCGTCGGCGGTGCTGGGCCAGGCGTACATCGTGATCATCAGCTGATTCTGTCCTGCCTGAAGTAAGCGCCGTGTTACGAGGCCGCCGGGCGCCGGCCGTTCTCCAGCTCCGCCGCGCCCTCGCCCGATTCCAGGACCCGGCAGGCCTCTTGGGCGCGCCGTCCCAGGTTTCCGGGGAGGTACGCGGTGAGTTCGGCCGGCTCGACCAGCTTCCAGGAGATCAGCTCTTCCTCCTGGAGCTTGATGGCGGCCAGCTGCGCCGCGTCCAGCACCCCGCCGTCGTAGAGGTACGCGACGAGCGGCGGGCGCCCCGCGTCCAGCGACCAGTCGACGGCGAGCAGCCGGCCGAGCGGGACGTCGATGCCGATCTCCTCGGCGCTCTCGCGGCGGGCGGCCGTCCGCGGGGACTCGCCCTGGTCGGACTCGATGGTTCCGCCGGGGAGGGCCCAGCCCGCACGGTAGTTGGGCTCGACGAGCAGGACCCGACCCTCGGCGTCCCGGTAGAGGGCGGCCGCGCCGGCCAGCACCCGGGGCAGGCTCGCGATGTAGGTGGCGTAGTCATCCGTGGTGGTCACCGAGCCACCCTATCCGGGGGCCGGGCGACCCGGGCGATCCCGTGCGTTCGGGATCCACCGACCTCTTCGAATGATGATTCTTCGAACTGATATTGTGACCGCTCGCCCGGGCCGCATTGTTTCCGCCTCCACACCGGCGGGGGAGCCTGCGGCCGGTGGGTCGTGTCCCGGCCCGGCGGCACCCGTTCGATCGGCCGTTCCCGGCCGTTCGGATCGTCGGCGCGTCCGCCGGCGGTCTTCCGCTCTCCGAGATTGAAGACAAGCGAACAGCCATGCATGACGCAGCAGCCCCGGCACGCGACGAGGCCACCCAGCCGGTTCCCGTACTGTCGGTAGTGATACCGATCTACAACGAGCAGGAGGCGCTGCCGCTCACGGTGGCCCGTCTGCGTCCGATCCTGGACGGCATGGGCGTCAGCTACGAGGTCGTCGGCATCGACGACGGCTCCACGGACGCCACCCCGGTGATCATGCAGAAGATCCGGCAGGACTGGCCCGAGCTGCGCATCGTGCGCTTCGCCCGCAACTCCGGACACCAGGCCGCGCTGACCGCGGGCATCCACCGCGCCCTCGGCGACTACGTCGTCAGCATCGACGCCGACCTCCAGGACCCGCCGGAGAAGATCGCGGAGATGTACGCGCTGGCGCGCGAGAAGGACCTGGACATCGTCTACGGCGTACGCGGCGACCGCGGCACGGACACCTTCTTCAAGCGGCGCACGGCCGGCGCGTACTACTGGCTGATGCGCAAGCTCGTCGGCAAGAACATGCCCAACCAGGCCGGCGACTTCCGCCTGCTCAGCCGGGCCGCCGTCAACGCGCTGAAGTCCCTGCCCGAGCACCAGCCCGTGTACCGGCTGCTCGTGCCGTGGCTCGGCTTCAGCAGCGGCGAGGTCGTGTACGTCCGCGAGGAGCGGGTCGCCGGCAGCACCCACTACCCGCTGTCCAAGATGATCCGCCTCGCCCTCGACAGCATCACCAACTTCTCCGCCAGCCCGCTGCGGCTCGCCACCTGGCTCGGCCTGACGAGCTTCGTGATCTGCTTCGGCCTGGCGATCTACACCACCATCCAGTACGCCCTCGGCGCGACCGTCCCCGGCTGGGCCTCGCTGTTCATCGGCATGGTCTTCCTCGGCGGCGTCCAGCTCGTCTGCGTGGGCCTGCTCGGCGAGTACATAGGACGGATCTACTCCGCCGTCCAGGCCAGGCCCGCCTACTTCGTCGGCTACGACTCCGCCGACGAGGACGCCGTCGCGCGCGGCGAGCGGAACCCCGAGCACGCGGCCTGATCCCGGCGGCCCAAGACCGGGGCCGCCGACGCACAGCGGGTAGGAAAGAAGAAGACGTATGGGTACCACTGACAGCGCCGCGCCCGAGCGGTCGGACTTCCGGGCGCGGCCGCTCGCCGGATCGCCCCCATCAGGCACGCCCGACCGGCCCGGACCGCACGCCTTCTGGCGGTTCCTGCCGGCGCTCGCCGCCTACCTGCTGCTGGTCTCCCTGCTGCTCGCCACCGACACGGCGGCCGGCGACATCGCGCGGTACACCTTCTACGTGCTCTGGGGCGTCCTGCTCCCCGGCACCCTGGTGTTCCGGACCCTCCGCCGGCGGCCGCACTCCCTCGTCGAGGACCTCGCGTTCGGAGCGGTCACCGGCCTCGTGCTGGAGCTGGTCGCCTGGGCGGTCTTCGTCGGGATCGGCGCCCAGTCGTTCGCCGTCGCGTGGCCCCTCGCCGTGGTGATCCCCTTCGCGGTCGTGCCGCGGCTGCGCCGCCACTGGCGTCCGAGCGGCTACTCCCGCCCCTCCCTGGGCTGGTCCTGGTCGCTGTCCGGCTTGGTGATGCTCAGCAGCGTCTACTTCCACCAGGTCTTCCTGTCGCTGTACCCGGTACTGCCGGACAAGGAGGGCAGCAGGATCTTCGGCGACCTGCCGTACCTGCTCTCGCTCGCCGCGAACGCGAAGCACAACGCTCCGCCGACCCTCCCGCAGGCTGCCGGTGAGCCCCTCTACTACCACTGGTTCACCTTCGCGCACATGGCGATGACCGACCTGGTCGGGCACATCGACCTCGCGGTGATCGAGTCGCGGCTCATGGTCCCGGCGCTCTCCGCGCTCGGCCTGGTGATCACCGCCGTGGTGGCCCGCCGCATCACCGGGCGGGCCTGGGCCGGACCGCTGGCCGCGCTGCTGGTCTTCGCGGTCACCGAATTCACCGCCGCCTACCCCAACCCCGTTCCCACCTGGACCTTCGGTGCGCCGGCCGTCCGGCTGATCTCCTGGGCGAGCCTCTCCCAGACGTACTGTCAGCCGCTGCTCATCGCCTTGATGGGGGTCGTCGGCGACGCCCTGCGCAGGAGCCGCCGGGACGGCGAGGCCGCGGCCGTCGGCGACGCTCCACCCGCGTTCGGCCGCGGGGTGTACGTCCTCGTCGCGATGTTCGCGCTGGCCTCCACCGCGGCCAAGGCGTCCACGCTGCCGGTCACGCTCGCTGGACTCGCCCTCGCCGGGCTCGTCCTGCTGATCGCCGACCGCCGCGTCCCGTGGAACGTGGTCACGCTGGGCGCGATCCTCGGCGCCTCCCAGCTCCTCGCGACGGCGGTGATCTTCCACTTCGAGAGCTACGGCCTGGAGATCATCCCGTTCGGCAACGTCAAGCAGTACTGGGCCGACCCGCAGCAGCTGCGCTCACCCGCCTTCCAGGCCCTGGTGGTCACGGCCACGCTGGCCGCCTTCGTGCTGAACCACCAGCTGAAGCTGCTCGGCATGATCCCGCTGATCGCCCGCCGGCGCTTCAGGCTCGAGCCGGTCCAGTGGTTCCTGCTCGGTGCCGCCGTGGCGGGCCCCTGCGCCTACCTGGTCGTCAACGGCTACAACACCAGCTACTTCACCCTCGCCGCGCTGCCCTTCGGGGCCATGCTCTCGGCCTGGGGCTTTTGCGAGACGTTCGAGCGCGCCGCGCTGAGCTCACGGGCCAAGGCCGCGCTCGCCGTCGGCGCGCTGGTCTTCTCGGCGCTGCTCACCTTCGCGATCCACCGCTACTCGGGCCGCTGGTCGGCGTACGTCATGCGGCTCGCCGGAGACCAGCGCACCGGCACCTCCTACTCCGTGCTGCTGCCCGCCCTCGCCGCGGCCGCCGCCCTGACCCTGGCCGCCCTCGTCGGCGCGGTCCTGTGGCGGCTCGGCGGGCGGGTGTGGCCCGCGCTGCGCGGCCGCGGCGGGATCGTCCTGCTGACCGCGGCCCTCACCGCGGGCACTCCGGGGCTCTTCCACGACGTCCTGCAGTCCCGGGAATCCCTGTGGTCGTACTCCTGGGTGATGCCGGGTTCCCAGGTGGAGGCGGCGCGCTGGATCCGCGCGCACAGCGAGCCGACGGACGTGCTGGTCACCAACAGCCACTGTTGGGAGCTGGAGGGCCCTCTCCGTCCCGGTGAGAAGTGCGAGAACGTCCGCTCGCACTGGCTCGGCGCCTACTCCGAGCGGTCGGTGCTGATCGAGGGCTGGGCGTACGCGCCGCGGGCCATGGCCATGTCCGGCGGCGCGGCCGCCTACTACGGCCCCTTCTGGGACCAGGAGCTCTTCAAGCTCAACGAGGACGCCGTCTACCGTCCGACGGCCGCGATCCTGAGCCGGCTCCACGACCGCCACCACGTCCGCTACGTGGTCGTGCACCGCCCGTCGGGCGTCGAGTCGCCGCTGCTGGGCGAGCTCGCGAAGAAGGTCCACGAGACCCGCACGACGGCGGTGTACGAGCTGTCCTGAGCCGCCGAGCACCACGGCCCCCCTCCGGTCCACGAGGTCGGGAGGGGGGCCGTGGCGTCACACCCCCGGGGCTCCCGGGCCCGCGCCGTCCTCGCGGTCGCGGCCCCTGGACTCGGCGACCCGCCGCAGTCTCGGGTGTCGGGCCTGCTCCCGCTCGGTGATGGCGTCGCCGACCATGGCCCGGACGGCGTCCCGCATCCCGTGCAGGGCGTGGTGGCGGGCGGGGCCGGCGCCGGGGTCCTCGCGCAGCTCCTTCACCAGGGCCCAGCAGAGCAGCAGCATCACGATGACGAACGGCAGCGCGACCAGGATGGTGGCGGTCTGCAAGGACTTCAGGCCGCCCGCGACGAGCAGGACCCCGGCGACGGCGGCCATCAGCACGCCCCAGGTGACGACCAGCCAGGTGGGCGGGTGGAGCGAGCCGCGGCTGGTCAGCGACCCCATCACCAGGGAGGCCGAGTCGGCGCTGGTGACGAAGTAGGTCATGACCAGGAGCATGGCGACGCACGAGGTGAGGGTGCCGAGCGGGAGCGCGTCCAGCATCGCGAAGAGCGAGGCCTCCGTACCGTCCTTGATCCTGGCGGCGAAGTCGACGGCGCCCGTGGAGTCGAGGCGGATGGCGGTGCCGCCCATCACGCAGAACCAGATGACGGTGGCTCCGCTGGGCACGAGCAGGACACCGACGAGGAACTCGCGGACGGTGCGGCCGCGCGAGATGCGGGCGATGAAGGTGCCGACGAAGGGGGCCCAGGAGAGCCACCAGGCCCAGTAGAAGATCGTCCACGCGCCGAGCCACGCGGAGTCGGTGAAGGCCCCGGTGCGGCTGGCCATGGGCAGCAGCTCGTGCAGGTAGCCGCCGACGCCGGAGGGGATCACGTCGAGGACGTAGACGGTGGGGCCGAGCACGAAGACGAAGAGCATGAGGGTGGCGGCGAGCACGATGTTGATGGTGCTCAGCCACTTCACCCCCTTGTGCAGGCCGGAGAAGGCCGAGAGCACGAACGCCGCCGAGAGCGAGACGATGATGATCAGTTCGACGGAGGTCGAGTCCTCGATGCCGGTGGTGATGTTCAGGCCCTTGGAGACCTGGAGCGCGCCGAGCCCGAGGCTGGTCGCGGTGCCGAAGACGGTGGCGAAGACGGCGAGCAGGTCGATGGCCTTGCCCGCCCATCCGTTCGCCCGCTCCTCCCCCATCAGGGGGACGAAGGCGGAGCTGAGGCGGTTGCCGCGGCCCTTGCGGAAGGTCGCGTAGGCGAGGGCGAGGCCGGCGATGCCGTAGATCGCCCACGGCGTGAGCGTCCAGTGGAAGAAGGAGTACTCCATGGCCGCGAGCGCGGCGCCGCCCGTGCCGGGGGCGGCCCCGGAGGCCGGGGGCGGGTTCAGGTAGTGGGTGAGCGGCTCCCCCACCCCGTAGAACATGAGGCCGATGCCCATGCCGGCGCTGAACATCATCGCGATCCACGCGAGATTGGTGAACTCGGGCTCCGAGTCGTCCCGGCCGAGGCGGATCCGGCCGAAGCGGCTGATCGCGAGCACGACGCACATCACCAGGAAGACGTCGGCGGCGATCACGAACAGCCAGGCGAAGTTGTCCAGCACCCAGGCGAGCGCGGTGCTCGACGCCGTGTCGAACGAGCCCTTGGCGAGGGCCGCCCAGGCGACGACGGCCAGCACGGCGATCACCCCGATGGTGACGACCTGGCGGTCGGGCGTTCCCTCCACGGGGTCGTCGGACCCCCCGTCGGGAGCATCCGGACGTGCCTGTTCCAGTGATTCCGCGCTCATGCGGCCACACTATGCAGGCGTATATCCGTATTTAGGGGCATGGCGCGCCGTGTGTGTCCCGGGCCACTCATGGGCATAGGAGGATCCTCCGGATAAGCTCATGGAGGCGCGACTGCACTGTTCGATAGCAAGGGAATAGCAAGGTGACGGACGGAGCAGTAACTGAGGCCGCGCGCGTGCTCATCGCCGCGGACAAATTCAAGGGCTCGCTCACGGCCGTTCAGGTCGCGGAGCGGGTGACGGCCGGCCTTCGCAAGGCCGTACCGGACGTGGAGATCGAGACCCTCCCCGTCGCGGACGGCGGCGACGGTACGGTCGCGGCCGCGGTGGCGGCCGGTTTCGAACGCCGGGAGGTACGGGTCACCGGCCCCCTCGGCGACCAGGTCACGGCCGCCTTCGCGCTGCGCGACGGCACGGCGGTGGTCGAGATGGCGGAGGCCTCCGGTCTCCAGCTGCTGCCCGCGGGGACCTTCGCCGCGCTGACGGCGACCACGTACGGCTCGGGCGAGCTGCTCAAGGCCGCGCTGGACGCGGGAGCGACCTCGATCGTCTTCGGCGTGGGCGGCAGCGCCACCACCGACGGCGGCGCCGGCATGCTGGCCGCGCTGGGCGCGGTGTTCCTGGATGCGAACGGCGAACCCGTCGGTCCGGGCGGCGGCGCTCTGGCCGGGCTGGCCTCGGCCGACCTGTCGGGGATCGACCCGCGCTTCGCGGAGGTCGACTTCGTCCTGGCCAGCGACGTGGACAACCCGCTGACCGGCCCCAAGGGCTGCGCGGCGGTCTACGGCCCGCAGAAGGGCGCCTCGCCGGAGGACGTGGCGACGCTCGACGCGGCGCTGGCGCACTTCGCGGTGGTGCTGGAGAAGTCGATCGGCGCGAAGGCCGCCGAGTGCGCGGTGCTCCCGGGCGCGGGTGGCGCGGGCGGCATCGGCTACGGGGCGCTGCTCCTCGGTGCGACGTTCCGTCCCGGCATCGAGCTGATGCTGGAGGTGCTGGGCTTCGCGCCGGCGCTGGAGCGGGCCACGCTGGTCATCACGGGTGAGGGCTCGCTGGACGAGCAGACCCTGCACGGCAAGGCCCCTGCCGGTGTCGCGGCGGCGGCGCGGGCCGCGGGCAAGCCGGTGGTGGCGGTCTGCGGCCGTCTGCTGCTGAGCCAGGAGGCTCTGGAGGCGGCGGGCATCCGCAAGGCGTACCCGCTGACGGACCTGGAGCCCGACCCGGCCAAGTCCATCCCCAACGCCGGTCCCCTGCTGGAGCGGGTCGCGGAGAACATCGCCGCCGACGTTCTCTGACCTGGCTGTTCCTTCGAGGCCCGGTACCCCCACGGCGGGGGTGCCGGGCCTCGGCCTTTCCCGGCCCGGGGCCACCGCCGCGCGGAGCGGTCCCCTACCCGCCCTTCCACCGTTCCCAGGGGCGCTGCCCCTGACCCCGTACGGGCGCTGCGCGCCCGTCGCCTCAAACGCCGGCGGGGCTGGATCCTCCAGCGCCGTGAACGCCCCCTCCGGGACTACTGCGCGGCGTCTCGGGAGCCGGAGGCGTCGAGCAGCTGAGCCGTGGTCACGACGTGGGCGAAGCCTCCGCCCTGGAGGTTGACCGCGGTGGCGGTGGCCAGCTGGTCGGCGGTCAGGGACACGCCTTCCGGGCCCGACAGGTCGAAGGTGTGGGTGGCGTCCAGCGGGAGCAGGACCTCGTAGCCGAGGTTGCCCGCCATGCGGGCCGTGGTCTCGACGCACATGTTGGTCTGGATGCCGGCCACCACCAACTGCCCGATCCCCCGGGCCCCCAGCCATTCGGCCAGGTCCGGAGTGCCGTAGAAGGCGGAGTTCACGGTCTTGGTGATCAGCAGGGACTCCTGCCGCCGCTCCTCCACGAAGTCCTTGAAGGCGTAACCGCCGTGGTCGGGGGCCAGGACGGAACCCGGGCGCGCGGAGGCGTGCTGCACGAGCACCACCGGTCGGTCCGCCGCATGCCAGGCATCCATCAGGGCGGCGATGTTCGCCTCGGCGGCCGGGTTGTTCCTGGGCCCCCAGAAGGCCGCGTCGTCGAAGCCCTTCTGTACGTCGATGACCAGCAGGGCACTGTTCGGGGCGATCTCGATCGCGGTGTTCTTCATGGCTCCATGCTGTCCTCCGAGCGGGGCCTCCCACAGGGGCGGCGGGGACCCGAAACGATGAGATCCTGCCAGGCCGGCAGAATGGCGGAATGCAGCGCGTCGCCGTCGTCGCCCAGCCGGGCATCCGCAGCTTCGACCTCGCCGTCATCACCGAGGTCTGGGGCCCCGACCGCAGCCGCTTCGGCGTGCCTCCCTTCGAGCTGCGCCGGTGCGCCCTGGAGCCCGGCCCGATCTCCCTGCCCGGCGGGCTGAGCCTCGCCCCCGACCGGGGGCTCGACTGGCTGGCCGCGGCCGATCTGGTGGTCGTACCGGCGCTCGCCGACCCGGAGGACCCCACGCCCGAGCCGGTGCTCGCCGCGCTGCGGGAGGCGCACGCGCGGGGCGTGCCCATCGCCGCCCTGTGCGCCGGGGCGTTCGTCCTCGCGGAGGCCGGGCTGTTGGAGGGCCGTCGGGCGGTGACCCACTGGTCGCTGGCCCCGCGCCTCGCCGCGCGCCACCCGGGGGTGCTCGTCGAGGACGCCCCGCTCTACGTCGAGGACGGCGGGCTGTGGACCTCCGCCGGGGTGGCCTCCGGGATCGATCTCTGCCTGCACCTGGTGCGGGAGGCGCACGGGGCCGAGGCGGCCGCCGCCATCGCCCGGTCCATGGTGACGGGCCCCTTCCGCGCCGGGGCGCACGCCCAGTATCTGGACCGGCCCGTCCCGGCCGCGGACCGGACCGCCGAGGCACTGGCAGCCGTGCGTGAGCGTGCCCTGCGCTGCCTGGACCAGCCGTTGGACGTGGCCACCCTGGCCCGGTGGGCCGGCATGGCCCCCCGTACCTTCGCCCGCCACTTCGTCGCCGCCACCGGCACCACCCCGCACCGCTGGCTGCTGGACCACCGGCTGGACGAGGCCCGCAAACTCCTGGAACGCACCGACCATCCGGTGCCGGAGGTGGCCCGGCGGGCGGGTTTCACCAGCGAGGTGACCTTTCGCCAGCACTTCACCTCGTACGTGGGTCTCGGCCCCCGCGCGTACCGTGCGGCCTCCGTCGCCCCCACGGCCGCTCCAAACACCCGGGACAGTGTTAGAAAGGGCTCATGACCGGACGTTTTGGTCGCCAGCCGACCGGGTGGGGCTCGCGCCTGTTCGCGCGCCTGTCCCGGTGGGCACACAGCGTGGCCGGTCAGGTCTTCGCCCTCCAGGCGGTGATCGTGCTGCTGCTGATCACGGCGGCCGCAGTGGCGCTGGTGGTCCAGGCCCGGTACGACGGCGAGCGCAACGCCCGCGACCGCTCCCTCGCCGCCGCCGAGGCCTTCGCGCACGCCCCCGGTCTGCCCGCCGCCCTGAAGTCGGCCGATCCGACCGCCGAGCTCCAGCCGCTGGCCGATGCCGCCCGCGTGGCGTCGGGCGTGGACTTCATCGCCGTCATGACCACCGACGGCATCCGCTACACCGACTCGCGCCCCGAGCTGATCGGGCAGCGCGCCGTCGGCAATCTCGCCCGCGCCGCCGCCGGGGAGTCCTTCACCGAGACCTTCCGTGGCGAGCCCAGCGACGCCGTCCGCGCCGTCGTCCCGGTCCGGGACGCCCGTGGGGTCGTGGTCGGTCTGGTGGGCACCGGCATCGAGGTGGAGAACGTGTCCGACGTGGTCGAGGACCAGTTGCCGCTGCTGCTCGGGGCCGCGGCCGGGGCGCTGCTGCTCGGCACCGGCGGCGCCGCCCTGGTCAGCCGGCGGCTGCGGCGCCAGACCCGCGGGCTGGGGGCCGCCGAGATGACCCGGATGAACGAGCACCACGAGGCCGTCCTGCACGCCGTGCGCGAGGGCGTGCTGATCATCGGCGCCGACCACCGGCTCGCCCTCGCCAACGACGAGGCCCGCCGTCTCCTCGACCTGACGCCCGACGCCGAGGGTCGACACGTGGGCGAACTCGGCCTCGACCCGCGCACCACCGAGCTGCTGGCCTCCGGCCGGGTCGCGACGGACGAGGTGCACCGGGCGGGCGACCGGCTGCTCGCGATCAACGTACGGCCCACCAAGCCGTTCGCGGGCGAGCCCTCCGGCACCGTCATGACCCTGCGCGACTCCACCGAGCTCGCGGCGCTCTCCGGGCGCGCCGAGGAGGCCCGCAGCAGGCTCCAGCTGCTGTACGACGCCGGGGTCCGGATCGGTACCACGCTGGACGTGGTGCGCACCGCCGAGGAGCTGTCGGAGGTGGCCGTCCCCCGCTTCGCGGACTTCGTCACCGTGGAGCTGCTGGAACCGGTGCTGCGCGGTGACGAGCCCGCCCTGGCCGCGGGCCTGTACACGGAGATGCGGCGGGCGGCCATCACGGGGGTGCGTCCCGACTCGCCGCTCCAGCCGGTCGGTGACGTCATCCGGTTCGTCGTGCCGACGGCCCCGATGGCCGCCGCGCTGGACGCCGGGCACGCCGTGCTCGCGGCCGACCTGCACGCCGCGATGGGCTGGCGGGCCGATGACACGGCCGGGACCCGGGTGGCCCTGGACTACGGGCTGCACTCGCTGATCTCCGTACCGCTGCAGGCGCGCGGCATCGTCCTGGGCATGGCGAACTTCTGGCGGGCCGCCGACACGCCGGACGCCTTCGACGAGGAGGACCTGTCGTTCGCCGAGGAGCTGGGTGCGCGCGCGGCCGTCTCCATCGACAACGCCCGCCGCTTCACCCGCGAGCACGCGACGGCCGTGACGCTCCAGCGCAGCCTGCTGCCCCGGGTGCTGCCCGACCAGAGCGCCGTGGACGTGGCCTTCCGCTACCTGCCCGCCAAGGCGGGGGTGGGCGGGGACTGGTTCGACGTGATCCCGCTGCCCGGGGCCCGCGTGGCCCTGGTGGTCGGCGACGTCGTCGGGCACGGGGTGCACGCGGCGGCGACCATGGGGCGGCTGCGGACGGCCGTGCACAACTTCTCCACCCTGGACCTGCCGCCCGACGAACTGCTCGGCCACCTGGACGAGCTGATCAACCGGATCGACCAGATCGACAACGGGAGCGGCGGCGACCGCCCCACGACCGGGAACGGGGACGGCGAGGGGATGGGCGAGCCGGCCGGGGTCACCGGAGCGACCTGCCTGTACGCGGTCTACGACCCGGTCTCCGGCCGGTGCGTGATGGCCAGCGCCGGGCACCCCGGGCCCGCGCTCGTCCACGGCGACGGGCGGGTGGAGTTCCCCGAGCTGCCCGCCGGGCTCCCGCTTGGTGTGGGCGGCATGCCCTTCGAGACCGCCGAGCTGAGGCTGCCCGAGGGGAGCCGGCTCGTGCTGTTCACCGACGGCCTCGTCGAGGACCGGGACCGGGACTTCGACACCGGCCTGCGGATGCTGCGCGAGACCCTCTCGCGGCCCGGCCGCAGCCCCGAACAGGCCTGCTCCGACGTACTGGCCGCGATGCTGTACCCGGTGCCGAGCGACGACATCGCGCTGTTGATCGCGGACACCCGGCGGCTGGAGGCGGACCGGATCGCCGAATGGGAGGTGCCGGGCGAGGCCTCGGCCGTCTCCCGGGTGCGCAACGCGGGCGCGGCCCAGCTCTCCGCGTGGGACCTGGAGGACCTGTCCTTCACCACCGAGCTGATCCTCAGCGAGCTGGTCACCAACGCGATCCGGTACGGGAGCGCGCCGGTGCGGGTGCGCCTGCTGCGCGACCGCAGCCTGATCTGCGAGGTCTCCGACGGCAGCAGCACCTCGCCGCACCTGCGGTACGCGGCCACCACCGACGAGGGCGGGCGCGGGCTGTTCCTCGTCGCGCAGTACGCCGACAGGTGGGGTACCCGCTACACCGAGCGGGGCAAGGTGATCTGGGCGGAGCTGCCACTGACCGGGGGCAAGGAGCCGCCGCCACCGGCGCCGCTGGACCTGGACGCGCTGGAGGACCTGGCCTGGTGACGCGGCGCGCTCAGACCGGCCGGGTACGGGCCAGCAGCACCGCCACGTCGTCCTGTGGAGCGAGGGGCAGCAGGCTCGCGAGGATCCCGTCGCAGAGCTCGTCCAGTGGCCGGCCGGATCCGCGCAGGGCCTGCGCGAGCCGGCGCATGCCCTCGTCGAGGTCCCGGTCGCGGGCCTCGATGAGCCCGTCGGTGTAGAGCACGAGCAGGCTCCCCGGGGGCAGCCGCACCTCCTCGGTGCGGGGGTCCTGGCCGTCTCCCGAGCCGCGGCCGGAGCCGGCGTCCGTGCCGGTGCCCAGGGGGGTGCCCGGCGGACCGTCGAGGAAGGTGATGGTCCCGTCCGCGGCGACCACGGCGGGCGGCGGGTGGCCGGCGCGGGCGATCACGCAGCTGCCCGTCGCCGGGTCGTGGACGGCGTAGACGCAGGTGGCCATCTCGTCCTCGCCCAGGTCGGCCACGACGGCGTCGAGCGAGCGGAGCAGATCGGCCGGGGGCACGTCGTGGCGCGCGAGGGTGCGTACGGCGGTGCGCAGCTGGCCCATGACGGCGGCCGCGTGGATGCCGTGGCCCATGACGTCGCCGATGACCAGTCCGGTGCGCCCGCCGGGGAGCTGGATGGCGTCGAACCAGTCCCCGCCGACGTCGTGGTCGCTGGCGGGCAGGTAGCGCCCGGTGAGTTCGAGGCCCGTGACCTTGGGCAGCGCGCTGTTGGTGAGGCTGCGCTGGAGGGTGAGGGCGGCCCGGCGCTGGGCGGTGAACATGCGGGCGTTGTCGATGTTGAGGGCGGCGCGCGCGACCAGCTCGTCGATGAGTACGCAGTCCTCCTCGTCGAAGGGCTCCCGGCTGCGCAGCCGGGTCACGGCGACCGCGCCGAGCACCTTGCCGCGGGCGACCAGGGGGACCATCCGGGCCCCGCCGAGGGTGGCCAGGTAGCCGCGCAGGGCGTCCGCGCGCGGGTCGGTGATCAGGGCGGGGATGTCGGAGACGTACAGGTTCATGGGCCGGCCGTCGGTGATGACCTGCTCGTACACGCTGCCCACGGGGAGCTGGAAGGTCTGTCCGGCGGCCAGCTTCGCGGTGGGCGCGGAGGGGTCGGGGAAGTGGGCGGCGAGCCGGCGCAGGACGCCCCGGGCGGATCCGGCGGCGTCGTCGGGCTCCAGTACGGCCTCCAGCAGCTGGACGTCGGCCGAGTCGGCCAGCTGCGGCACCAGCACCTCCACGATCTCCTGGGCGGTCTGGTGCAGGTCGAGGGTGGTGCCGATGCGGGTGCCCGCCTCCGCGAGCAGGGCGAAGCGGTGCCGAGCCCGGTCGGCGGCGGCCTGGGCCCGCTGGCCCTCGGTGATGTCGATGAGGGAGGCGATCAAGCCCAGGCGCCGCCCGGAGCCGTCGAGCAGCGGGGCGTAGGAGCAGGACCACGTGTGGTCGTGGTCGGGGTCGGCGGGGGTCCGCCCGGTGCGGCGTACGTCGACGACGGCGGTGCCCCGGTCGAGGACCTGCCGCATCGTCGCCTCCAGCGCGGTGGCGTTGACCCCGGGCACCACCTCGGTGAGGCGTTTGCCGAGGTGCTCGGCGGCGGGAACGCCGTTCATCCGGGCGAGGGCGTCGTTGACCCGGAGGAAGCGCAGGTCGGAGCCGAGGGTGGCGAGACCGATGGGCGACTGGGTGAAGAGGCTCTGGAGGGCTGCGAGCGAGTCGCGCATGTGGAGGACCTCGGAGGTCTCCACGGCGACGAGCATGGCCCCGGTGCGCCCTTGCGGGTCGGCGGCGGGGACGATCCACATCTCCATCGGGACGCGGTGTCCGTCGCGGTGGCGCACGGGCAGGGTACCGATGACCGTCTCGCCGGCCTGGACGCGCCGGGTCAGCTGCCCGGCGAGCTCGTGGTTGGCCTCGGGGACGAGGACGGTGGTGCCTATGCGCCCGATGATGTCTTCGGGGCGGTGGCCGAGCAGGTCCTGGGCGGCCAGGGACCACTCCACGACCCGGCCGTCGGCGTCCTCCCGCCACAGGGCGATCGGCAGCAGCTCGCGGAGCACGCCGGCGTACCCGACAGCCGCCGCCGGCTGGTCCGGCACCTCGCTCGCCGACTGGTACGTGTCCAATGCACCGACCTCACCCCGGGGGGCCTGATTCCTACCGATTCACCCTATCCGAGGCATGGGCGCGCGGCTCTGTGTCAGATGCCCCCTGCTCGGCCGGCCGCTGTTCGGGTGGCCCGGCGCGGCGCGCCGTGAGCCGGGCTCCGGACGCGGTATCTCCCTGTCATGACCGACGCCACGATCGTCTACGTCCACGGCAACGGGAACAAGGTCCGCAAGGAGCTGCTCAAGTCCCAGTGGGACAGGGCACTGTTCGGCACGGACATGGGGGCCGCCTCCCGCATGGCCTACTGGGCGCCGCTGCGGTACGAGGACCCGCTCCCCGACGGCGCGCCCGACCCGGCGGCCGGCGGCCCGGCACCGGTGGAGGAGCTGCCGACCGCCGCGACGTCGCTGACGCCCGAGGAGTTCATCGAACGTACGCTCGCGGAGGCGCGCCGGGAGTCCGGCCCGCTGCCGGAGGCCCCGGCGGTCGAGAGCCGGTCCGCGCGGGCCGGCGAGGAGGGGCTGGCCAAGTGGCTGGCGAAGATGACGTACTCGGCGGAGACCCTCGACCGGTCCTGGGACGGCGCGACCGCCCCGGCCGGCCTCGCCCCGATGGACCCGAGCCCGGACCTGGACCTGGACCTGCGCGAGGCGCTGCCGCTGCCCGGCTTCCTGCGTTCTCCGGTGTTCGAGCTGCTGGTCGGCGTCACCTTCAAGGACGTCCACGCGTACTTCTTCGGTGGCGTCGGCGAGGCGATGCGGGACGTCGTGCGCGGCGAGCTGGCGGACGTGGGCGGGGGGCCGCTGGTGGTGGTCGGGCACAGCCTCGGCTCGATCATCGCGTACGAGGTGCTGCGCGAGGCACGACGGGACGTCAGCCTGTTCGTCACGGTGGGCTCCCCGCTCGGCATCACCGAGATCCAGGACCTGCTCGCCCGTCCCACGGCGGTGCCGTCGGGCGTGGCGGCCTGGTCCAACGCCTCGGACCTGCGGGACCTGGTGGCGCTCGACCACTGGCTGCGGCCCGAGTACGGACCGCCCGCGTTCGTCACCGACCACCTGGTGCGCAACGACAGCGCCAACCACCACGGCATCCGCGAGTACCTGGCCTGCGAGCCCGTCCGCAGCCAGGTCAGGGCCCTGTTCGGCCGCCTTGCGACCGGCGGGGGCGGGTGAAAGCATGAGGGATATCAGGCAGTCCGTCTTCCCGCTCCGCTGCGGCGGCCGCGGCTGTGCAGGTGCGCTATGTCGCTCACCGATACCGAATGGGACCTCGTCACCGAATGGGCGCGGGACTACCTGTTCGTCGAAGGTGAACCGCGGCCCCGGCTCATCCAGTTCGGCTTCTCCCGGGAGTTCGTGGGCGCCATCCGTTTCGGCGGTTCGAGCAGCGAACACGCGGTGGCGCTGGTCGAGGCGGTGCGCAACGACGGCGTCGAGGCCCAGTTGCGGTTGCTCGACGCCCTGGGCCGGCTCGACTCGCTGACGTCGCTGCCGGCCGGTGAGGTGGCCCTGCGGCTCAGGCGGCGGTTGGAGGACGCCGCGAAGACGCACGTGCCGCCGCGCGACCACTACCTGGCAGGCGTGCTGCGGGGCGGCGCCGAGGTGTTCATCGACCGGACCGATCTGCGGGCGAGCCTGCGGGAGTTCGTCGATGATCCCGAGAAGACGGTGCTGGTGGTGGACGGCGAACCGGACAGCGGCCGCTCCTACACCTACGCCCTGATCCGGCACCTGGGCGCGCACTGCGGGTTCCGGCCGGTCCGGGTGACGCTGAACCGGACCTCGACCGCCGAGCAGGTGGTCGAGCGGCTCGCCGAGTTCGTCGCGGACGTGGGCACCGGCATCTCACCGTTGGATCCGGTCCGGTCTGGCGAGCTGGCGCCCTCAATCGACACGGCCCTGCACCGCATCGTCAGCCGGGCCACCGCCGCGGAGGAGCGGTTCTGGCTCGTGCTGGACGAGTGCGACGAGCTCGACGTCAACTCCGACGTCTGGGACTGCATCGGCAAGCTCGCCCTGACGATCTACGAACACACCCCGGTCCGCAGACAGAGCGTGCCCCGGCTCGTACTGCTGGGCTATTCCTCCACGATGCGCCAACTCCCGTACGAGATCCGCAAGAACGAGGTGCGGAACACGGCCCGGGTGTCCGGGGAGGAGGATCTGCGGCAGTTCTTCGACGAGTTCTTCGCGCAGACCCCGCCGACCGGCCGGCCGCCCCCGGACGGGCCCGGGATCGCCGCGCTGGTGGAGGCGGCCGTCCCCGCCGTCATCGAGGCGGGCGGGGCCCCCGGCCCCGACAGCTACATGCGCAAGGTCTGCACGGCGACCGAGGACGCGGTCCGCCTCTACCGTTCGCTCGCCCCGGGCGAGGACTTCGCGGCGCGACTGCGCGAGCGGCTCTCCGCCGCGGCCGCCGCACCCGGGCCCGCGCCGGTGGCGGGCCTGCGCAAGGCCTATCGGGAGGCCGCCTGCCTGCTCACCCGGTTCGACCCCGCGCGGCTGCGGCTGCCCGGGGAGGGGCAGCCCTCCGGGAAGGGCGTGCTGGAACTGTTCGAGGACTGCCGGGCGGTGGGCACGCGCAACACCCTCTCCTGGACGCTCAAGCCGGAGATCCGCGACGCGGCGCTGCGCGGCCTGGCCGGCCCGGAGGCCGCCCGCCTCGCGCTGCTGGCCAACGCCGGGCAGATCCCGCCCGGCCCGGGCCCCGAACAGACCGCCCTGGCCTACCTCGGCGGCGCTCCCCCGGACCTGTCGCGGCAGAGCGCGGACGAACTGCCGCACGTCCTGCGGGCGGTGCTGTGGCTGGCCAAGATCCCGGGCGTGACCGGCGTCCCCGGCATCCCGGACGCGGCCGTCGTACAGCGGCTGCTGGAGCACGCGAGGCTGCTGCGGCCGCTGGAGCGCCTCGTACGGGACTCCTTCCAAGGGCGCGCCGGTGAACTCGCCGACCTGCGCGCCTACATCGGTCTCGCCCCCGGCTCCACACCGGCGGGCCGGGGTGGGCTCTCCCCCGAGATCCCCGGCGCCCCGGAGGCACCGGTGCTGATCCACGGGCTCGGCGGGATCGGCAAGAGCACCCTGCTCGCGAAGGTGCTCCTGGACAGCCTGCGCGATTCCCCGGCCCGGTTCCCGTTCGCCTACGTCGACTTCGAGCGCCCCACCCTCTCGGTCCACGAACCGGCGACCCTGATCGCGGAGATGGCCCGCCAGTTCGGCATCCAGTACCCCGAGTGCCAGGAGGAGTTCAACGACCTGGCCCAGGCCTGCGAGGAGACCGCCGGCACGCACCGCGCCGAGCAGGGCGAGGTCGACGCGCTGTACGAGCTCTCCACCACCCGGGCCACCATGGCCCGGCTGTCCTCCTCGGGGGTGCACGCCCTGGCCGCCGCGCGCGAGGCGGACCTGGCGCGGCGCCTCGCGGTCCTCGTGGTGCGGGCCGCGGGGACGGCGGGCCGGCCGCAGCCGCCGCTGGTCCTGGTCATCGACTCCTTCGAGGAGGCCCAGTACCGCGGCTCCCCCGTGCTCGGCCGGATGTGGGCCGTGTACACGGCGCTCCAGGAGGTCCATCCGCGGCTGCGGACCATCGTGTCCGGGCGGCTGCCGCCGGCCCACCCTGCCCGCCCGGTGCAGCCCCGGACCATGGAACTCGGCGACCTCGATCCGGCGGCCTCTGTGGCCCTGCTCAGGTCGTGCGGGGTCACCGACGCACGGCTCGCCGAGGAGCTCGCCTCCCGCGTGGGCGGGCACCCGCTGAGCCTGAAACTGGCCGCGCGGGCCGCCGTACAGGAGAGCGAGGGGACGGAGCCGGAGGCGCTGAGCGAGCTGATCGCGAGCCTGCCGGCCCACCGCCGGCGCTTCTTCCGCAAGGTCGACCAGCTCCTCATCCAGGGGACCCTGTACGAGCGGATCCTCGAGAAGATCCGGGACGGGGAGGTCCGCGCGCTCGCCCAGGGGGGCCTGGCACTGCGGACCATCACCCCCGACCTGATCCGGGAGGTCCTCGCCGAGCCGTGCGGGCTGGGCACCCGCTCGGCCGAGGAGGCGGACCGCCTGTTCGGGCTGCTGGCCCGGCTCGACCTCGTGGAGGGCATCGGCCCGGGCACCCTGCGCCACCGCGCCGACCTGCGGGCCATCATGCTGCGGTTGGCCGACCGGGCCCGTACCGATCTGATGCGGGCGGTCGGGACGCGGGCGGTCGCGTACTACGCCGCCCGCGAGGGGCCGCAGGAGCGGGCCGAGGAGATCTACCACCGGCTGCGGCTGAACGAGAGCCCGCGCTCGGTCGAGGACCGCTGGCTGCCGGGGGTGGAGCGGTACCTGGGAGGGGCCGACCAGGACATGGCCGGGCGGTCCGCCGCGTACCTCACCGGGCATCTGGGCGGCCACACCCCGGACGAGGTGATCGCGGAGGCCGACCAGGAGGACTGGGAACGCATCGCCGCCCGCGAGGTCGAGGACCTGCTGTCGCAGGAGTTCGCCGGGGCGGCGGCCGCCCGGCTCGCGGAACGCCGGCCGTGGACCCCGGGCAGCCCGCTGCATCCGCTGTGGGTGGAGACCCTGGACCGGTTGGGCCGCCGCTCCGAGGCGCGGGAGGCCGCCGACGCGGCCGTGGACCGCGCCGACCGGGCGGGCTTCCCCGACCTCCAGCTGGAGCTGCTCCTGTTGTCGGCACGGCTCGCGGAGGCGGACGGCGACCTCGCCGAGGCCGACGCCGACCTCGCGGAGGCCGAGGAGGTCGCCGCGGGCCTCGGCAGGGACTTCGAGGCGCTGGGCGCGCTGCTCGCCCGTGCCCGGCTGGCGGGCGACCCCGAGGACCGTGACCCGGAGGTCGGCGGCAGGCTCGCGGAGCGGTTGCGGCGGCTCACGGACGCCCAGCTGGCGCGGCAGCCCGCGCTGGTCCGGGCGGCGGCCGCCGAGGTCTCCCGCGACGACCCGCGGGTCCTGGAGCACGCCCTGGACGTGGTGGGCCTGCCGGAGACGGAGGAAGAGGTGCTGGACACCCTGGCGGCGACGATCGGCCGGGCCGCGGCGCACCGGCCGGAGCTGCGCACCACCCTGCTCGAACTCCTGGAGAACGCCGTCGGCCCGCCGGAGCGGGCGCGCGCGAGCAGTGGCACGCACGCCGGGATGACGGGCATCCTGCGCGAGGCCCGCAGGCTCGGCACGCTCGACCGGCTCGCCCGGCGGCTGGTGAACCTCGACGACCACAGCGGCGAACTGACCTCGGGCGTGGCGGCGGCGATGGGCTCGGGCACCCCGGGCACGCCCGACACACCGAGCACGCCCGACACACCGAGCACATCCGATGCACCCGGCATACCTGACACACCCGGCGCCGGCGCGCCCGCCCCGGCGCCCTTGGAACGGCGCCCAGGCGAAGGGAACGGCCGCAGCGCGGCCTGACGGACCATGACGAGCGACCCGTACCTCCCGCCGGACGACATCGTGCGGCTGCGCGACACCGCGGTGGAGCAGGGGCTGGCGGACCCCTCGCTGCGGCGGCTGCTGTTCGAGGGCATCCTGCCGAAGTACCGCGGTTCGCTGCCGCTGCTCGCGGCGCCCGGCCCGCAGGTCCAGTCGGACCTGAACGAGATGAACCGGGTGGAGCGGCTGGTCGACGGCACCGTACCGCTGGCCGTGTGGCTCCGTAACGCCTCCGACCAGCTCACCGACGCCGCGGCGCGGGACGTCTTCCTGAAGGCCCTGGACGAGGTGGTGCGCGACTCGGCGGGCGAACCCGACGTGGCGCCCGACGTGCCCACCGGGGAGACCAAGGAGGAGATCGTCTTCCGGGACGACACCGTGCCCTTCGGCTTCCTGAGCGGCGGCGCGCTGGCGGGGGCCTCGGTGGCCCGCGTCAAGGTGCTGCCGTACGAGGGCGGCGCGCTGCTCCAGCCCGTGGCGCTGCCGCACAACGGCACGGGCTGGCTGATCGCCCCCGATCTGCTCGTGACCAATCACCACGTGGTCAACGCCCGCAAGCGCACCGCCGGCGAGCGGCAGGTGGCCGCCCCGGCCGACCTCCAACTCCAGGCGCGGGGCTCCCGCTCCCGGTTCGACTACGAGGACGGGTCCGCCGATGACGACGCGGCCGCCGAGGAGGCGCACGCGAGCGGGCTGGTGGCCTGGGACGAGGAGCTCGACTACGCGGTGCTGCGCCTGACCGGGGCGCCGTCCCGGCCCTGTCTGCGGGTGGCCACCGAGCCGTTGACGGTGGTCTCGGACACCCCGGTGGCCGTCAACATCATCCAGCACCCGGGCGGGGAGCCGAAGCGGATCGCGCTGCGCAACAACCTGGCCTTCGACGCGGACGAGCGCGACCTGCGCTACTTCACCGACACCCGGGGCGGCTCCTCCGGCTCGCCCGTCCTGACCGACGCCTGGACGGTGGTGGCCCTGCACCGCGGCACCCGGCGCGTCTCGGACGTCAGCTTCCAGGGCAAGAGCACGGCATTCGTGAACGTCGGTACCCAACTGAGCGCGATCATGGAGCACTTGAGGGAGCACAGTCCGCAGGTGCACACCGAGATCGCGGCGGCCCAGTCCGAACTGGCGCGCCGGGCGCGCCCCCAGGAGGTGTGAGATGCGCGGTGGATCACCGGTGGAGACCGGGCCCGAGCAGGTCTTCACGGAGGACCTGCTGGAGGTCGCGGCGCGCGTACGCGAGCAACTGGACGCGGAGGTACCCGAGTCCGAGGAGGAACTGCCCGCACGGGAGGCGGCGGCCGCGGAGATCGGCCGGGCCGCCGAGCAGGAGCGGGCCAGGGTGTTGCGGGCAGGGGTGCGCGGGCTGGAGAAACTGGCCGAGGGCCGTTCCGGGGACGTCGACGAGGACGAGTACTTCGGCGTCGAGGCGATCGTGCTGCTCGAAGGCAGGCCGGCGATCCTCGTCCAGAACCAGGACTTCGCCCCGCAGCGGGGCGACTGGGCCCTGCTCGACGGGCAGCGGGCCGGCATCCGGCAGTCGATCGCCCGGGTGGGCCGCGTCGAGGTCTCCGGTCACGCCGAACTGGACTGGCTGGGCACGGGCTTCCTGGTCTCGCCGTTCGCCGTGATGACCAACCGCCATGTGGCCGTAGAGTTCGCGCACGCGGACGGCGGGGGCGGTTTCGCCTTCCGGCAGGGCATGGGCGCGCGCGTGGACACCGGGGAGGAGTTCGGCGCACCCGCCGGCGCCGGCGGTGCGTTCGAGTTCGAGGTCACCGGGGTGATCGGCATCCACCAGGACGTGGACATGGCGCTGCTGCGGGTGTCCCCCGCCGGTGGTGGCGGCGAGGCGCCGACTCCGCTCGCGCTCGCCGCCGACGCGCCGCCGGATCTGGCCGGCCGGCCCGTGTACGTGGTCGGCTACCCGGCGGCGGACGGCCGGCGCAACGAACCGGCGGCCATGAGCCGCATCTTCATGGACGTCTACAACGTGAAGCGGCTCCAGCCGGGCACGGCGACCGCCCTCCTCCCCGACGAGGACGGGTCCGGGTCCGGGTCCGGGTCGTGGTCCCGGTCGGGGTCCGGGTTCACGATGACCCACGACTGCTCGACGCTCGGCGGCAACAGCGGCTCCCCGGTCTTCGACCTGGCCGACCACCGGGTGCTCGGCCTGCACTTCGGGGGCAGGTTCGGCTCCGCCAACTACGCCGTTCCGCTGTTCGAGCTGACGGACGACCCGCTGCTGGAGCGGGCCGAGGTCAACTGGGTGTGAGGGGAGCGTCCGTCGGGGAACTCAGCCCAAGGCGACCGGGGCGCCGACCAGTGAGCCGTACTCGGTCCAGGAGCCGTCGTAGTTCTTGACGTCCGGGTAGCCGAGCAGTTCGTGGAGTGCGAACCACGTGTGCGAGGAGCGCTCGCCGATGCGGCAGTAGGCGATGACCTCGCGGTCCGGGGTGATGCCCGTTCCCAGGTACAACATCCGCAGTTCGTCGGCCGACTTGAAGGTGCCGTCGTCGTTGGCCGCCTGCGCCCAGGGGACGTTGGCCGCTCCGGGGATGTGTCCGGGCACCTGAGCCTGCTCCTGCGGCAGGTGCGGGGGCGCCAGCTTCTCGCCCCGGTACTCCTCCGGCGAGCGGACGTCGACCATGTGGACCCCGTGGCCCACGCTCTCCAGCACCTCCGCGCGCAGTGCGCGGAACTGCGGGTTCTCCTGGCCCGTCACCGTGAAGTCGGTGCGCTCGTACCGCCGGACGTCCCGGGTCATGTCCCGGCTCTCCAGCTCCCACTTCTTGCGGCCGCCGTCGAGCAGCTTGACCCGGTTGAAGCCGCGCAGCCGCAGGATCCAGTAGGCGTACGCGGCGAACCAGTTGTTGTTGCCGCCGTAGAGGATCACCGTGGTGTCGTAGCCGACTCCGGCTTCGGCGAGCAGCCGCCCGAGCGACTCGCGGTCCAGGTAGTCCCGGCCCACGGGGGCGTGCAGGTCGGTGGTCCAGTTCCAGCCCACGGCTCCGGGTATGTGGCCCTGCTCGTAGGCGGTGGTGTCCTCGTCCACGTCGATGACGCGTACCGTCCCGTCGTCCAGGTGCGCGGCCAGCCACTCCGTGTCGACCAGTGTCTCCGGATGGGCGTATCCGTTGCCGCTCATGGTCCGCTCCTCTCGTGTCCGTGCGTCATTGCTCTGCCATCAGCTCCTGTGCCATCAGCTCCTTTGCCCCGCCGCGGATCACCGCGGTCACGGGGATCCCGGCCCGGTCGAGCAGGCCCGCCGCGATCGTCGCCCGGCGGCCGCTGCCGCACACCACCCAGACCTCCCGGTCCCTGGGCAGCTCGCCGATCCTGCGGGGCAGTTCGGCGAGCGGTACGCGGAGCGTGCCGGGGATCCCGCCTTCCGGGTGCTCCGGACGGACGTCGAGCACCCGCCGGTCGGCGAAGTGCCCGGCCAGCTCGGAGACGTCCGCGGTGCGCAGGGAGCGCACTGGTCGGCCGGCGGCGGCCCAGGCGTCGACGCCTCCCGCGAGGTAGCCCGCGACGTCCTCGTAGCCGATCCGCAGGAGCTGGGTGATCGCCTCGCGGGCCGCGTCCTCCTCCGGCTCCGGTAGCACCAGAACCAGGCGGGTACCGAAGGGCACGACCTCGCCGACCAGGCTCGCGAAGCGGTCGTCCAGCTCGTCGCAGATCGAGTCGGGCAGGTGGGCGGCGGCGAAGTCGGCGCGCCCGCGCCCGTCGACGACCTGCGCGCCGCCGCCGACCAGCCCCTCCACCACGGCCGGGGTGAGCCCCCGCGGCGCGGGCGGCCCTCCCAGCACCTGAGGCCCCTTGCGGTTGATCGGCCCCATGTGGTGGTAGTAGGCGGGGTACGGCGGCAGTCCCATCAGCCGCCCTCTGACGAACTCCTCCTCGTCGCGGGTGGTCAGCACGGGGTTGGTGCGCCGCTCCGCGCCCACGGTGCTGGTCCGCTCTCCCGTCGCCGGGCCGGCCGCGCAGGAGCTGCCCGCGCCGTGCGTGGGCAGCACCCGGGTGGCGTCGGGCAGCAGCGCGAGGCGCCTGAGCGTACGGAACTGGGCGCGCGCGAGTTCCTCCGTACGCCCGGGGCCGGAGAGATCGGTGCGGCCCGCGGTGCCGACGAGGAGGCTGCCGCCGGTGAAGACGGCGGTGGGTGGTCGGTCGGTGTCGTCGAAGACGAGGTACGAGGTGTGTTCGGCGGTGTGGCCGGGGGTCTCCATGGCCCGCACGGTCACGTCGCCGACGGAGATCTCGTCGTCCTCGGCCATCGGCAGGTGGTCGAAGGCGTACGGTGCGCGGGCCGGGCCGGCCACGGTGGCGCCGGTCGCCGCGCGGACCTCCAGGGCGCCGGAGACGTAGTCGTTGTGCACGTGGGTCTCCAGCACGTACCGGATGCGCACCCCCCTGGACGTACAGGACTCCACCAGTTCCCAGCTGTCCCGTTGCGGGTCGACCAGGGCGGCCTCGTCGCCGCTGACGAGGAGATAGCTGGTGTCGCCGAGCGACGCGGTGGTCATGACCTCGATCTCGCTCATTTCCCTCACCGCCCCGGGACCGGGGAGTTCGGCCCCTGATCGGGTACGTCGGGCGCCGCGGGTGCCTCGGGTGCCTCGGGTGCCTCCGGCGTCTCGGACACCTCGGACGCCTCGGGTGCCTCAGACGACGACCACCTCGACCGAGGACACCGGATTGCAGCCGTAGCCCCGGGCGTTCCACGGCGCCCGCGGCGGCTGGGTGTCGCCGTGTGCGTCGGTCGCGCGGGCCAGCAGCCGGTACGGGCCCGGGCGCCGGGGCGTCCAGCGGTAGGACCAGCCGGTCCAGGCGTAGGGCCCGGGCGGTGGCTCCAGTACGGCGTCGTTCCAGTCTCGGTCGCCGAGCCGGCCGAGGTCGTGCAGTTCCCCGTGGTCGTCGTCGCCCTCGTACGCGGCCCTGACCTCGACCCGCCGTACGGGAATCCCGTCGCCGGACCAGGCCCGGCCCCGGACGAGGGTCTCGTGGTCGCGGCGGACCGCGGCGTCCGACTCGGGTTCGGTGATGAGCGACTTGACCCGGACCGTGGTGACGGGCCCTTCGGGGGTGCCCCGCGAGGCGGTGTAGACGTACTCCTCCGCCTGGAAGACCCCGGTGAACGGCTCCGTCACGGCCCGCGCCTCCACCAGCCACTTCACGTCGGCGACCGCGTAGCGGCCGGGGACCACCAGGCGGACCGGCGCCCCGTGCTCGGGTGCGAGCGGCTCGCCGTTCATGTGGGTGACGAGCAGGGTGTCCGGATGGAGGGCCGCGGTCAGGGGGAGGCTGCGCGCGAAGGGGGTGGGCAGGCCGTGCACCGTGCCGGAGTCGGCCCCGGTGAAGACGATCTCCACGGCGGCCGGCCTGATCCCGGCGCGGACGGCGAGCGCGCGGAACGGGACGCCCGCGAAGTGCGCGCACCCCACGGCTCCCTGGGTCCAGGGCAGACCCGGGGGGCGGGGGGTCATCATGGCGCGGCCGTTGCCCGCGCACTCCAGGACCGCGTCGAGTTCCCGGCGCTCCAGCCCGAGCAGCTCCTCGTAGCCGATCTCGAAGGGCGTGGCCACCGCGCCGCCGAGGCGCAGGCGCCACCGCTGGGGTGCGGTCCGCGGGATGCCGAAGTGGTCGCGTACGAAGAAGGCCCCCACGGGCGTGACCGGCTCGATCAGGGCGGCCGGCGGTGTCTGCGCGTTGTACGGGTCGGACGTGACCGTTTCGGGTGCCCAGGACGTGGCTCCGGGTCCGCGTGAAATCGACCATGCGGTCATGGCAGCACCTTCGCTCGGGCTCGTTTCCGAGCGCGACGCAGATCTCTTTCAGCTTACGTCCGGGAACCTCTTGACTCCGGGCAAATAGGGAGGAAACTCGTCATTACACCGGATCACCGGAAAGAGCCGCTCCGCCCTCTGAAGACGTTCAGAGGCCCGCGTGACCCTTATCCAGGCTCTGGCCAGGCCCCCGGCAGACCGCGTTCGACCATGGGAGCCACCTGCGACGGCGGATGGCTCGTGGAATCGACGGGACTGCCGGGGACTGTCTTGCTTCCGGGGCCTTGTGAGGCTGCCTGAACGTGAGGCTGCGTGAACGTGAGGCTGCCTAGACCGCCACCGCCGCGATGCCCCGCGCGAGGCACGGGATCCGGTCCCCCGGGATGCCCGCGATGTTGACGCGCCCCGAGGTCGTGCCGTAGATCGCGAAATCCCTGCGCAGCCGGAGCATCTCCCCTGCCGTGAGCGGCAGCATCGAGAACATCCCCTTCTGCCGTGCCAGCGTCCGCGCCTGAGCGCCCAGGCCCAGCGCGGTCAGGTGGGCGGTCAGCACGGCCCGGTTGGCCGTGATCCGGCCCCGCATGAGGTCCAGCTCCGCGCGCCACGCGGCCCGCAGCCCGGCGTCCTCCAGGATGGTCGTCACCACGGCGGCGCCGTGCTCGGGCGGCATCGAGTACTGCGTGCGGGCGGCGTTCTGCAGGGCCGTCTCGGCGTGTCCCGCGGCCCGGGCCGAGGCGCCGAGCACGATGGCGCAGCCGACGCGGTCGCTGTAGAGGCCGAAGTTCTTCGAGCAGCTGACGGCGATCAGCATCTCCGGCACGCGCGCCGCCAGCATCCGGGTGGGCAGCAGGTCGGCCTCCAGGCCGTCGCCGAGCCCGTGGTAGGCGAGGTCGACGAAGGGTACCCAGCCGCGGCTGACGGCGGACTCGGCCAGCGCCTCCCAATCGTCCAGCAGCGGGTCCACCCCAGTCGGGTTGTGGCAGCTGCCCTGGAGCAGGACCACGTCGTCACGGCCCGCGCCGCTCAGCTCCCGCAGCACGCCCTCGGTGTCGAAACCTCCCTCGGCGTCGCGCCAGCCGTACGTACGCACCTTCAGCCCGGCCGCCTCCAGGATGGGGCGGTGGTTGACGTAGGCGGGGTCGCTGATCCACACCGTGGTGCCCGGCCGGGTCCGGCAGATCAGGTCGGCCAGCAGGCGCAGGGCACCGGAGCCGGCGACGGTCTGGACGGCCGCGGCCCGCTCCGAGGGGCCGCCGGCGCCCAGGACCATCGTCAGCAGGGCCCGGTTGAACGCGGTGTTGCCGGACAGGCCCCGGTACTCCTTGGACTCGGAGCGCTCCGCCAGCCGGATCTCGGCCTCCCGCACGGCGGTCATGACGGGGGTGCGGCCCGATTCGTCGCGGTAGACGCCGAGGACGAGGTTGAGGCGTTCGGGGCGCGCGTCGGCGCCGAACTCGTCGGTCAGGACCCACAACGGGTCGGCGGGCGGCGGCGGGAGGAGCTCAAGCATCTGCGGGAACCTTGGGTCGTGGGCGTCGGTTGGCGAGGACGACGCCGGTGGTGATGAGGGGGACGCCGACGAGGACGGCGAGGGTCGGCGACTCGCCGAGTACGGGGATGGCGAGCAGGACCACGGCGACGGGGCTGAGGCTGCCGACGACGGAGCTGCGCTCGGCGCCCAGCCTGCGGATGGCGAAGGCGTACAGCAGACCGGCGCACAGTCCGACCCCGAGGCCCTGCACGACCAGGAACAGGGCGATGTCCGCCCCGGCCGCGTGGGCGAGGCCCGTCGGGAGCACCCCGGTCAGGACGAGGAGTCCGATGATCGCGAAGGAGGGCAGGCACAGCAGCCCGATCGACCCGACGGGATCGAGGTCGACCTCCTTGAGCCCCACCGTGTACAGCGCCCACAGCCCGCTGGCCACCAGCAGGGTGCCGGCGCCCGCCAGTACGTCCGTGTCCACCGGGACCACGTAGCGCCAGACGAGGGCGGCCACGCCGACGGCGATCAGCGCGAGCCCGGCCGCCTGCGTGCCACGGGGTGCGCGGTGCCCGCGGGCGACCATGAGCGCGGAGACGAAGAGCGGGACCATGCCGGGGACGATCGAGCCGACGAACGCGGCGGAGGTCAGGGCGCCGCCGTGCATCGCCGCGAGGAAGAACGGCACCCCCGCGCCGCACACGATCTTGATCGCGGCGCCCGGCCGGACCGCCGCGATGCGGTGGCGGCGCCGCCACAGGGCGGGGAAGAGCACGACGAGGGGGACGCCGAAGCGCAGCAGGGCGGCGTCGGCGGGCAGCAGGGAGGAGGCGCTCAGGGCGCGGGCGCTGAGGGCGAAGGCGGCCCAGATCGCCACGGTCACCAGCAGGGCCGCCATGCCCTCGGTCTGTGGTGAGAGCCGGCTCCGGCCGGCCGCCGCGGGTCTCGCGGCGGCGGCCGTGGTGTCGATGGCAACCAAGGGTGGCGGCTCCAGCTTCGGGGGTCGTACGCGTACGGGATTCCGTACCCCGCAACGCTAGGGCCTGGGCCGGGGCAGTCGATTGCCAGTTCTGCCTCCCGGACATACGTTTGGGGCAGAATCTGCCAAGGAGTGGCCATGGACGCAGTCGATCTGCAGATCATCCGGGAATTGCAGGCCGACGGACGGCTGTCCAACCAGGACCTCGCCGACCGCGTCCGCCTCTCGCCCTCGCCCTGCCTGCGCCGGGTCCGGCGCCTGGAGGAGGCCGGCCTCATCCGCGGCTACACGGCCATGGTCGACCAGGTCGCCTTCGGTCTGCCCATCACCGTGTTCGTCCGGATCCGCCTGGAGCGCCACACGGCGGACGCGGTCCGCACCTTCGAGGAGCACGTCGCGGTCATCGAGCACATCCAGGACTGCTACCTGATGGCGGGCAGCAGCGACTACCTGCTCCGGGTGGTCATCGAGGACCTGGAGGCGTACGAATCCCTGGTGCGCGACCGGATCCACGCCATCCCCGGCATCGCCTCGATCGAGTCGAGCTTCGCGTACGGCAGCGTCAAGCAGTCCCGCACCTACCCGCGCCCCACCCCGGGCGCCTCGGCCCGCCGCCTCTAGCCTCCCGGCGGGGCGCCTTTCCCGGGGCGTCCCCGCACTCCCCGCAGGGCGTCGAACGCAACCGCCCTCCCCTCGAGGAGACGACGCCGCGCCAACCGGGTCACCGGGCCCCTGCGCTGCGCGGGCAACGCCCCGGCCCTGGACCGCGAGGGCACCCTGGTCCAGGGTCCCCGGACGGGACAGTGCCGCTGAGTGGTCACTTCGCGCTCAGCGCCACCAGGCCGTTCGTGCCCGTGCCGTACACGCGGCCGCCGCCCGCCCAGACGGCGACCGAGCCGTACGCCAGGGCGGAGTTCAGCACGTATGTCCAACGGGCCTTGCCGTCCTCGGCGTTCAAGGCCCAGAGGTAGCCGCCGGAGCTGAGGAAGACGGTGTCGTCCGCGCTCAGGAGGGTGAGGGCTCCCGAGATCTTGTGCTCGACCGAGCCCGCCCAGCGGACGGCACCGGTGGCGGTGTCGAAGGCGTAGACGACGATGCCGATGGCGGCGAGCCCGGGAATGCCCTGCACCCCGGGGACGTCCACGGGGCTGGCCATGCCCGCGGCGTAGACGGTCTTCCCGTCCGGGCTCGCCACCACGGTCCCGAAGGCGGTCTTGGGCGATCGCCAGGCGACCTGGCCGTTGGCCTGGTCGATGGCGTACAGGCCGTCGGTCATGTGGAGGAAGTAGCCGCCGGCCGAGGAGTGCGGCCCGTCGTTCAACAAGCCGCGCTGGCCCTGCACCAGTCGGTCCATCGTGTTTCCGGCGGCACCCGGAGAGGGCTGCTCCCAGGCGACCTTCCCCTCGCCGGTCGTCTCGATGCCCGCGATCCTGGCGGGGCTGCCGTCGTTGTTGGCCGTCACCCACATCATCCGGGTCCCGGAGGAAGGAAGGAACATCCTGCCCTGACTGATCGTCACCTCCGGGTCCGTGAGCCGTACCTTCCAGGTGACCTTCCGCTCGGCCGGGTCCACCGCCCAGATCGTGTGTCCGCTCCGGAACTCGAAGCGTTTCGACGGATCGGCGGAGGGGTTCATGGCGCTGGAAGACGTCGTGCCGGTGATGTAGATCTTCCCGCCGAGCATGCCCAGTACCGACACGTTGAACGATGCTTCGGCCGGCACGAGGGACGTCGGCCGGCCGTTCAAGGGCAAGGTCCAGGCGTCGGCTCCGGTGTCGAGACGGATGGCCCTCAGGATCGACTCCCGCCCGTTCGCACCGCCGGCCACCACGGTGTACGCCGTGCCGTCGGCAACGGTGGCGACGAGGCCCACGAGACCTCCGTACAGCGCGTCGGAGGTGACTGCCACCGGACCCCAGACAGGAAGGCCGGTCCGGCCCATGGCCCAGGCGTTCTTGGCGCTGATCGCGAGGACCGTCTCGCCCTCGCCGGTGATCTGCACGGGAGGCTCGGTGACCGGCGCCGTCCACAGGGGGGTCGCCGTCACCCCGGTTCCGAGCGGGCGCGCCGGGTCGGTCAGGGCGTGCCCGGACTTCTTGGCGCCACCCGGCTCGCCGGAGCGTCCGCGCCCGAGCCACAGCCCCACCGCAGTGCCGCCGCCCGCCAGCGCGACGGCTCCGCCGGCCACGCCGAGCAGCAGCGCACGACGGCCGGGGCGGCCCTGTTCGACGGACTGCGGACCGGGCGGCGGACCGGACTGCGGGCCGGGCAGCGGCCCTGGCGGGGAAGCCGGTGGGAGCGGGAGGGCCGGCGGCGTGGGCACCGGAGCCACCTCGGGCGCCATGACCGCCGCGGCCGCCTCGATGGCCGCGGTCAGGGCCGGCGGCAGCCACGCTCCCGCGGGGCGCGGGGCCGCGTCCCGTTCGACGTAGGCGACGACCTCGCGCGGAGTGGGCCGGTCGGCGGGGTTCTTCGCCAGGCACGCGGCGACGAGGGGACGTAAGCCGTCCGGCACCTCCGACAGGTCCGGCTCCCCCCGCACGACCCGTTTGAGGACGTCCACGGTCCGCCCGCCGTCGAACGGCCCCGAGCCGCGCGCGGCGAAGGCGAGGGTCGTCCCGAGCGAGAACACGTCGCTCGCCGGGCCGACCTGGCCGGCCGTGGCCTGTTCCGGCGACATGTACGCCGGGGTCCCGAGGACGGTGCCGGCCGCTGTGAGCACGGTGCCGTCCGCGGCCCGCGCGATCCCGAAGTCGATGACGTGCGGGCCGTCCAGGGCGAGCAGCACGTTGCCCGGTTTGAGGTCCCGGTGGGTCAGGCCCGCCGCGTGGATCGACTCGAGCGCCTCGGCGATCCCGGCGGCGAGCGCCCGTAACGCGGGCTGCGGCAGCGGGCCCGCGAGGGCCACGGCGCGGCCGAGCGAGACGCCCGGTACGTACGCGGTCGCCATCCAGGGCGCCGGGTCCTCGGGGTCCGCGTCGACGACGGGGGCCGTGAAAGCGCCGGAGACGGCTCGCGCGGCCGTCACCTCGGCGCGGAATCTGGCCCGGAAGCCCGGGTCTGCGGCCAGTTCCGGCCGTACCCGTTTCACGGCGACGGTCCGGCCGCCGGGCGAGCGCCCGAGGTACACGGCGCCCATACCCCCGGCGCCCAGCCTGCCGAGGAGGATGTACGGGCCGACCCGGGGCGGATCCGAGGGGCCCAGCGGCTCCAGCGGGTGCGGCGGCGCCGGCGGGTGCGGCGGCTCTGGCGGGTTCGTCATCAGGATCCGTTCGCGTGCAGGGCGACGACCGTCGTCGTGTTCGGATTCGCGAGGCAGAGCCGGCCGTCGCCGGCGCTCCAGGCCAGGGTCACGGGATCGATTCCCTTCCAATCGAAGTACTTCCAGCGGGGCTTGCCGTTCGACGCGTCGAAGGCCCAGAGCACGCAGTCGGCTCCCATCCGGTACACGTTGCCGTCGGCGTACAGCAGGCGGGCACCCAGTGGGGCCGAGCCCTCGGCATCGGCCGGGAGCGGCGTCCGCCACCTGGTCCGGCCGCTCGCGGCCTCCGTGGCGGCCAGCGAGAGGCCACCGTCCGCGTCGCGCCACAGGGCGTACACGACGATGCCCTGCTCGTCGGTGGCGATGCCGTCGCCCCGGGCGGACGCCGCGACGGCCGATGCTCCCGGCACCTTCCACGCCTGCTCGCCCGTCGCCAGGTCCAGGCCGGACATCGCGCCTTGCGTATCGACGAGGACGGCGTACCGTGCGGCGGTGGCGAGCGCGCCCGGCCTGACCCCCTTCGACCAGGCGGCGGCGCCCTTCGCGTCAAGCGCGACCAGCCGCTCGGCGCCCGCGTACAGGACGCCGTCCCCGGAATACGGCAGGGCATGGAAGAGGGGCTGGGTCTCCGCCGTGCGGTACCAGGCGGTGGCGCGGGACGCGAGGTCCAGTGCCCACACGCCGTATCCCTCGGAAGCGGAACTCCTCCCGGGTGTCAGGGAGATCACGTAGGCGCGGCCGCCGCGCACCCCGCAGAAGCCGGAAGCTCCCGAGCCCTCCGCCTCGTTCAGGACGGCTGTCCAGGACTCCTTGCCGTCGGCCATGCGCAGGCCGAGGACGGCGGCCTTGGGGGCGGCCGTGTCCATGCCGGTCGTCCCGCCCACGTGGAGGCGGCCGCCGTCCACCGCGGCGACGCTCCTCGGGTTGGGGCCGGTGACGGAGAAGGCGAGGCCGTGGAAGTCACCGTTCACCGTCCACTTGTCGCGGCCCTGGTCGTCGAGCCCCCAGATCTGGCGCAGCGACACGCACGCCACGGTGCCGTTCGCGGAGAGCACCTGGGGGCACGCGGCTGGCATGCGTTTCTGCCAGGCCAACTTCGCTTCGAGGACGTCGTTCCCGGAGGGGCGTCGCGTGCCGGACCCTCCGGCCCGCTTGGACGTGTCCCGGTTCATCGCCCAGACCGTGCCCGCCGCCCCGGCGGCGAGGGTGCCGCCCGCCAGGCCCAGGAGCAGCTTGCGGCGGCTCGGGCCGCGGTCGCGGTCGCCTTCCGGTATGTCCGCTGGGGCGCCGGAGCCACCGGGGAGGACTGCCGTCGGCCCGGTGAGCGGCAGGGTCGGTGCGGGTTCGGGCAGCGCCGTGAGGGCCGCCCGCAGCGCGAGCACATCGGCCGCCACCGGCCCCGGGAGCCAGCCCTGAGCACGGTGGGACCGGTCCGCCCGCTCGACGTGGGCGACGACCTCGTGCGGGGTGGGCCGTTCGCCGGGTTCCTTGGCCAGGCAGCTCTCGATCAGCGGGCGCAGGCTCGCGGGTACCGCGGACAGGTCCGGCTCGGTGTGGACGACCCGGTACAGGACGGCCGCCCCGGCCCCGTCGCCGAAGGGGCTCGTGCCGCTCGCCGCGAACGCCACCGTGGAGCCGAGGGAGAACACGTCGCTCGCCGGGGTGAGGTGGCGCCCCACGGCCTGCTCCGGGGACATGTAGGGCGCCGAGCCGATCACGGAGCCGGTCGAGGTGAGGACCGTGCCCTCGGCGGCGCGGGCGATGCCGAAGTCGATGACGTGCGGGCCGTCCAGGGCCAGCAGGACGTTCGGCGGCTTCAGGTCCCGGTGGATCACCCCGGCCCCGTGCACCGAGACCAGCGCTTCGGCGAGGCCCGCCGTCAGCATCCGGAGCGCGGCCTCGGGCAGCGGGCCGTGCGCGGTGACCGCCCGGTGCAGCGACAGGCCCACGACGAACGCCGTTGCCATCCAGGGGACTTCGGCGTCCGGGTCGGCGTCCACCACCGGGGCCGTGAACGCCCCCGACACCCGTCTGGCCGCCGCCACCTCCCGCTGGAACCGGTCCCGGAAGGCAGGGTCCCCCGCCAGTTCCGGCCGTACGACCTTCACCGCGACGGTTCGGCCTCCGGCCGACCGCCCGAGGTACACCATGCCCATCCCGCCCGCCCCCAGCCGACCGGCCAGTGCGTAGGACCCGATGCGTAACGGATCGGCGGCGCCGAGTTGTTCCATCAGTCGATCCCCTCCCCCTGCGGCCCTCAGGCTACGTCGGCCGGACCGTAGATCCCTTGGAGTCGAGAGGACCACTTCCCGCTTCTCCACAGCGTGAACACAGACTCGACGGGCGGAGCGTGCGCGGGAAGAGGAGCCCGTTCCGCCGCGGCGGACACCGGGCCACACCGGCCCTCACCCCAGGGCGGCCTCGAACGACGCGTATGCCGCCGCGTCGAAGAGGACGAATCGCACGTCCTCCACCCGGGTGCGCGCCGTACGGACCGTTTCGACGGCGATGCGCGCCCCGTCGTCCATCGGCCAGCCGTACACACCGGTGGAGATGGCGGGGAACGCGACCGTCCGCGCCCCCAGTTCGTCGGCGACCCGCAGGGATTCGCGGTAGCAGGAGGCGAGCAGCTCGGAGCGGTCCTCCTCGCGCGACCAGACCGGGCCGACGGTGTGGATCACCCATTCGGCCGAGAGCCGGCCCGCGGTGGTGGCCACGGCGCGGCCGGTCGGGAGGCCCTTGCCGTAGTGCGAGCGGCGCAGGGACCGGCAGGCTTCGAGGATCTCCGGGCCGCCGCGGCGGTGGATTGCGCCGTCCACTCCCCCACCTCCCAGGAGGGAGGAATTCGCGGCATTGACGATCGCGTCCACGTGCTCGGCCGTGATGTCACCCTGCACCAGGGTTACTCGCACCATGATCCGTCCGTCCTCTCTCCTCCACGGCGATCCGATGAGGATTGCATTCGGAACGTCGATTGTCGCCTTCGTTCAGGCCCCCGGCACCGCCCCGCCCCGCCCCGGGCCGTGCCGTCAGCCGGAAGCGGCACGCAGCCGGCGCCAGACCGCCTTGGCCGCGTTGTGCCCGGACATCCCGTGCACACCAGGCCCCGGAGGGGTCGCGGAGGAGCACAGGAAGACCGCCGGGTGGGCCGTCGCGTACGGGGTGAGGGAGAGCTTCGGCCGCAGCAGGAGCTGGAGTCCCGCGGCGGCGCCGCAGGCGATGTCCCCGCCCACGTAGTTGGGGTTGCGTGCGGCGAGCTGGGGCGGGCCGGCCGTGGCCCGGGCCAGGACCAGATCGCGGAAGCCCGGGGCGAAGCGCTCCAGTTGGCGTTCCACGGCGTCGGTGAGGTCGCCGTCCCAGCCCGCGGGAACGTGTCCGTACGCCCAGAACACGTGCTTGCCGTCGGGCGCCCGGCCGGGGTCGACGAGGCTGGGTTGCGCGGTGATGAGGAAGGGGTTGCGGGGGGCCCGCCCGCCCGAGGCGAGCTGGAGGGCCGCGTCGATGTCCCGGGCGCCCGGCCCGACCTGGACGGTGCCGGCCCGGCGCGGCTCCTCCGCGGTCCACGGGACAGGGCCGTCCAGCGCATAGTCGATCTTGAAAACGGAGGCGCCGTACTTGTAGCCGTCGTACGCGCGCCCCAGGCGGGCGATCCGGGCCAGCGCGGTCGGCGAGGTGTCGAAGACGTACGCGCGGGCCGGCGGGAGGTCGTCGAGCCGCTTGACCTCGAAGCCGGTGTGGATCGTCCCGCCGAGGTCGCGCAGGTAAGCGGCGAGCGCGTCGGAGATCGACTGCGAGCCACCGCGCGGCATCGGCCAGCCGTTCGCGTGCGCGGCGAGGGCGAAGACCAGGCCGACGGCGCCGGTGGCGATCCCGCCGAGCGGCGCGATGACGTGCGCGACGAGCCCGGAGAACAGCGCCCGCGCCCGGTCGTCCCGGAAGCGGCGCATCAGCCACGTGGAGGGCGGCAGCCCGGTGAGCCCGAACCGGGCCAGGGTGAGCGGATCCCGGGGCAGCGCGGTGCTCGGCAGGGACATGAAATCCCGGGCGAGAGTGTCCCATTTGCCGAGGAACGGCTCGACGAGGCGCCGGTACGTGCCCGCGTCGCGCGGCCCGAGGGACGCGGCGGTCTCCGCGACCGAGCGGGACAGCACGGCGGCCGTGCCGTCGTCGAAGGGGTGCGCCATGGGCAGCGGGGCGTGCAGCCACTCCAGCCCGTACCGCTTCAACGGCATCGTGGCGAAGACCGGCGAGCCGATGCCGAGCGGGTGCACCGCCGAGCACGGGTCGTGCCGGAAGCCCGGGAGAGTGAGCTCCTCGGTCCTGGCCCCGCCGCCGACCGTCTCGCCGGCTTCGAAGACGGCCACCGAGAAGCCCCGCCGGGCCAGTTCCACGGCGGCCGTCAGCCCGTTGGGCCCCGCCCCCACCACGACCGCATCGAGAATCGACGGCACTTGCGACTCCTTCGTCCGGCGGCGCCTGCGCCTCCAGGATATTGCGCCCGCACCGCCCGCCCCCACCGCGCGGCCGGCCGGAGGGCGGCTACTCTCCGCGCAGCAGGTCTCGGATCCGTACGGTGGTGGCCTCGTCGCGGCCCACCGCGAACGGCAGCGCGTTGTCCCGGTCCACTCGGAAGGGGACCCCGTCGACGGTGCTGTGCGCCCCGCCCGCCTCGGTGACCAGCAGCAGACCGGCCGCGTGGTCCCAGGCCGAGGGCCAGGTGAAGGCCAGGCCGTCCATTTCGCCGCGGGCCACCTTCAGGTACTCCAGGCCCGCCGAACCGCACGGCCGGGCCGCGACGCCGGGCACGTCCAGCCGGCTCAGGATGCGCTTGTGCTCGTCGGAGGTGTACAGCGGGTGGGCCATGGCGACCCGCAGGTCGGCGCCCGCCTCGGGCGAACCGCAGTGGATCCGCTCGCCGTTGACGTACGAGCCCGCACCGCGCACGGCGGTGGCGAGCTCCTCCAGGGCGGGGGCGAAGGTCCAGGAGGCGAGGATCTCGCCGCGGTGGGCCAGCGCCACCAGGGTGCAGAAGCCGGCGTCGCCGGCGACGAACTGCCGGGTGCCGTCAACCGGGTCCACGATCCACACCGGGGCGTCCCCGCGCAGCGCCCCGTACACCGTCGGGTCGGCGTGCACCGCCTCCTCGCCGACCACGGCGGAGCCGGGCAGCAGGCGGGTGAGGGAGGCCGTCAGGTGCTCCTCGGCCTTGCGGTCGGCGATGGTCACCAGGTCGTGCGGGCCGCTCTTCTCGTCGACCTCGTGCTCGGCCAGCTGTCGGAACCTCGGCATGATCTCGACCGCCGCCGCCTTGCGGACGGCCTCTTCGACATCGGGCAGGCCCTTGGCCAGGAACTCATTGATCATGCCCCCAGCAAAGCACGCCCGACCGACAAACCCCACCGCCGGCTGCGAACGTCCGCCCGGACACCGGGTGTACTCGAGGTGAATCGGCCACCGTGAAGGGGCCTCGTCCGTCCGGAGGAGTGCGTAATGCCTGGTGAGTGCGGCCTGGCCGGGATCCACCGGCCGGGCCACCCGCCACCGCCCCCTGGGAGACCCTGTGCGCCGTCCCTCCGTCCTGCGCCGTGCGCTGGCGCTGTTCGCCGCCGCGGCCGCGCTCGCGGTGGCCGTGCCCGGCGCCCCCGCCGGGGCCGCCGGAGCCGGGGCCACGGCCCTGCCCTCGCTGCCCGCGCCGAACGCCCACGGGCTGACCCTGCGCACCTGGTCCCCCGCCGCCGGCCAGAGCGAGCGGATGGGCGACGCCGCTGTCACCACCGCCGCGATCTTCGCCCCGCACGGCGGGACCCCGTCGATCGACCCGGTGCGGGTGCCGGTGCGGGTTCGGATCCTGTTGCCGGAGAACTACCGGCGCGACCCGGCCCGCCCCTACCCCGTGCTCTACCTGCTGCACGGCGGCACCGGCGACGTCGAGCAGTGGTCGAAGACCGACGAGGGCAACGTCACCGCCGCCCTGGCGGGCTCGGCCTTCCCGGGCATCGTGGTGATGCCGGAGGGCGGCAAGGCGGGCTGGTACAGCGACTGGCCCGGGCACACGGACGGATTCTTCGCCCCGCAGTGGGAGACCTTCCACGTCGAGCAGTTGGTCCCCTGGATCGACGCCAACTTCAACACGGTGCGCGCCGCCTCCGGGCGGGCCGTCGCGGGCGTCTCGATGGGCGGTTACGGGGCCCTGCGCTACGCGGGCCGCCACCCGGAGGTGTTCTCCGCCGTCGGGGCGTTCTCGGCCGGTACGGACATCCACCACCCCGGCGCCCAGAACCTCATCGCCGACTCCACCTGGGCGGTGGGCGCTTCCATCGTCTGGACCGGCCTGTTCGACGGGAAATTCCGGGTGACGGGCGACACCCCGTACCGCATGGCGACGGTCTTCGGTCCGCCCTCCGGTTGGCCCGCCCTGAACCCGGTCAACCTCGCGCTGGACGGCAAGTACGCCCCGTACAGCGGGCGGATGGCCCTCTACGCGGGCGGCGCGGGCGGTGCCGGCGAGACGGACATCGGCCTCGGCGCCGCCGCCCTCCACCAGGACCTCAAGGACCGCGGGGTCGCCCACCGCTACTGTCAGGGCGCGGGCGAGCACCAGTGGCCGTACTGGGTCCCGGAACTCCAGGACTTCGTGGCCTTCGTCTACGGCACGAAGCCGGCCTCCTGCCCGAACGGCTGGGGCGCCGAGACCCCGTAGGCAGCCGGCACTGTCCCGCGAACGTGACGTTCTCGCACCCGGAGGGTCCGGCCGGGAGCGAACCCTTGTGCAGTATGTCCGGCATGACGACGAACGACGACGCCACGGCCTGGCAGGGCGGCCTCCTCGACCTGGACGCGTACCTCCGGCGTACCGGATACGACGGAGAGCTCGCGCCCACCCTCGACGTTCTGCGTGCGCTGACCCGCGCGCACATCACCTCGATCCCCTTCGAGACCGTCGAGATCGTGCTCGGCCGACCGATCCCCCTCGACCTGCGGGACGTGCAGGACAAGCTGGTCCACGCCCGCCGCGGCGGCTACTGCTACGAACACAGCGTGCTGCTCGCGGCGGTGCTGGAGCGCATCGGGTTCAAGGTGACGGGGCTGGCCTCCCGGGTGCGCATCGGTACCGAGACGCTCCGCCCGGCCACGCACGCGATGCTGCGCGTGGAGACGGTCGAGACCCCCGAGACCGGCAAGGTGTGGGTCTGCGACCCGGGTTTCGGCCGCAATCCCATCGAGCCCATGGAACTGGTCGACGGCGCCGAGGCCTCTGTCGGCGGCTGGGGCTTCCGGCTGGAGCGGACCCTCACCGAGACCGGCAACCTGCTGTACACGATGCGCTCGCGGGGCGCCGACGGCTGGTTCGACCTGCACGCCTTCACCCTCGACCAGCGGTACGCGCCGGACTGGGTGGTGGCCAACCACTTCCTGTCCACGCACGTGCGCTCCCCGTTCGCGGGACGCCTGCTCGTGCAGCAGATGCGCGACCGGGAGCACCTCGCCCTGGACGGCAGCACCCTCACCACCACCCTTCCGGACGGTACTTCCGAGACGCGCGCGTTCGCCCCGGAAGAGGTTCCGGAGGTCTTGCGCGAGGTGTTCGGCATGCACCTGCCGCATTCGGACCACGCCGAGCTCGTCGCCCGGGTGTACGTGGCCCGACAGGCCGTCGCGCTGTACCCGGCGACCGTGCACCCGCCGGCCCAGGCCGTCCCGCACCTGTGGACGCACCGGACCGGCCGCAGGGTCCCGACCGCGCTCTGCTGAGCGGCGTCAGTCGCGCAGCACCGGGATGACGTGCTGCCCGTACGCGTCGATCGTGGCCTCCCTCGCGTCGTGCATGTCGTACACCGCGAACTGGTCCACGCCGAGGTCGCGCAGGGCCCGCAGCTTCTCGATGTGGGCCTCCACCGGCCCCAGCAGGCAGAAACGGTCGACGATCTCGTCGGGGACGAAGTCGGTCGAAGGGTTCCCGGCGCGGCCGTGGTGGCTGTAGTCGTACCCCTGGCGGGCCTTGATGTACTCGGTGAGCTCGTCCGGGACCATCGAGGAGTGCTCGCCGTAGCGGCCGACGAGGTCGGCTACGTGGTTGCCGACCATGCCGCCGAACCAGCGGCACTGGTCGCGGGCGTGCGCGAGGTCCTCGCTCACGTACGCGGGGGCCGCCACGCAGATGGTGATCGCGGCCGGGTCGCGGCCGGCCTCGACCGCCGCCTCGCGGACCGCCTTGATCATCCACTCGGTGAGGTAGAGGTCCGCGAGCTGGAGAATGAAGCCGTCCGCCTTCTGTCCGGCGAGCGCGAGCGCCTTCGGCCCGTACGCCGCCATCCAGACGGGGAGCTTGCCGTCGCGGATCCACGGGATGCGGATCGGGTTGCCGTCGACGACGGCCTCGCGGCCCTCGGCCAGGTCCCGGATGACGTCGATGGCCTCGCCGAGCCGGGCCAGGGTGTTGGGCTTGCGCCCGGCGACCCGCATCGCCGAGTCGCCGCGCCCGATCCCGCAGACGGTGCGGTTGCCGAACATGTCGTTGAGGGTGGCGAAGGTGGAGGCGGTCACCTCCCAGGTACGGGTGCCCGGGTTGGTGACCATGGGGCCGATGTGCAGCTTGCGGGTGTGTTCGAGGATCTGGCTGTAGATGGTGAACGGCTCCTGCCACAGCACGGCGGAGTCGAAGGTCCAGCCGTAGCGGAAGCCGTTGCGCTCGGCGCGGCGCATCAGGCTGACCACCTGCGAGGCGGGCGGATCGGTTTGCAGGACGAGGCCGAAGTCCATACGGACGGCTCCTTACACGTGCTTACAAGTACTGGCAGGTGGAGCGGGGAATGTAGGCCCCGTGCCCGGCCCGGCCGGTGAATTCGCGCTGGTCGATGACGAGTTCGCCGCGGGAGAGCACCGTGTCGACGCGTCCGGTGATCCGCTTGCCCTCGTACGCCGAGTAGTCCACGTTCATGTGGTGGGTCTCGGCGGAGATGACCTGCTCGGCGTGCGGATCGTAGAGGACGATGTCGGCGTCGGAGCCCGGTGCGATGGTGCCCTTCTGCGGGTAGAGGCCGAACATCCGGGCCGGGGTCGCGCAGGCGATCTCGATCCAGCGGCGGCGGCTGATGTGCCCGTCCAGGACGGCCTGGTGGAGGAGGTCCATGCGGTTCTCCACCCCGGGCAGCCCGTTGGGGATCTTGGAGAAGTCGCCCCGGCCCAGCTCCTTCTGCCCGCGGAAGCAGAACGGGCAGTGGTCGGTGGAGACCACCTGGAGGTCGTTGGTCCGCAGCCCCCGCCACAGCGCCGCCTGGTGCTCGCGCGGCCGCAGCGGCGTCGAGCAGACGTACTTGGCGCCCTGGAAGTCGGGCTCCGCGAGGTTGTCGGTGGACAGGAAGAGGTACTGCGGGCAGGTCTCCCCGAAGACGGGCAGCCCCTTGTCGCGGGCGGCGGCCAGCTCGGCCACCGCCTCCTCCGCCGAGACGTGGACCACGTACAGCGGGGATCCGGCGACCCGGGCGAGCTGGATGGCCCGGTGGGTGGCCTCGGCTTCGAGGAGCACCTTGCGGACCTCGCCGTGGTGGCGGGGGTCGGTCTCGCCGCGTGCCAGGGCCTGTTCGACGAGGACGTCGATCGCGATGCCGTTCTCGGCGTGCATCATGATCAGCCCGCCGTTGCCGGAGGCCCGCTGCATGGCGCGCAGGATCTGTCCGTCGTCGCTGTAGAAGACGCCGGGGTAGGCCATGAACAGCTTGAAGGAGGTGACTCCCTCCCCGATGAGGAGGTCCATCTCCTTCAGCGTGCCCTCGTTGACGTCCGAGAGGATCATGTGGAAGGCGTAGTCGATGGCGCACTGGCCGTCGGCCTTGGCGTACCAGGCGTCGAGTCCCTCGCGCAGGGAGTGGCCCACGGTCTGTACCGCGAAGTCGACGATGGTGGTGGTGCCGCCCCAGGCCGCGGCCCTGGTGCCCGTCTCGAAGGTGTCCGAGGCGGAGGTGCCGCCGAAGGGCAGCTCCATGTGGGTGTGCGCGTCGACCCCGCCGGGGATGACGTACTTCCCGCTCGCGTCGATCGTGCGGTCGGCCGTCCAGGCCTCGGCGGCCGCAGAACCGTGTGCGGCGAGGGCCGCCACGCGGCCGTCCTCGATCAGGACGTCCGCGTGCAGTTCGTCGGCGGCGGTGACGACGAGGCCACCGCTGATCAGGGTGCGGATGCTCATGTGCGTCCCCCTACTGGACGGTGCGCAAGGCCTGTTCGAGGATCTCGGCGCCCTCTTCCGCCTCGGCGACGGTGAGGGAGAGCGGCGGCGCGATGCGCAGCACGCTGGTGTGGTGGCCGCCGCCCTTGCCGATCAGCAGGCCGCGTTCGCGGGCGGCCTCCTGTACGGCGGTGGCCGCGTCGGGGTCGGCCTGGTCGGTGCCGGGCTTCGTGAGTTCCAGGCCGGCCATCAGGCCCCGGCCGCGGACCTCCCGTACGGCGGGCACGTGGGCGGCGATGGCGCGCAGCCGCTCCAGGAGCAGGCCGCCGACCCGTCGGGCGTTGCCCTGGAGGTCGTGTTCCAGCAGGTAGGCGAGGTTGGCGACGCCGGCGGCCATCGTGACCGGGGAACCGCCGAAGGTGGAGATGGAGTTGGAGTCGATGCAGTTCATCACCTCGGCGCGGGCCACGACTCCACCGATGGACATGCCGTTGCCGATGCCCTTGGCGAAGGTGAGGATGTCCGGCGGGCCGTTCTGCGCGTGGGCCTGCCAGCCCCAGAAGTGTTCGCCCGTCCGGCCCCAGCCGGTCTGCACCTCGTCGCTGATCCACAGGATGCCGTGCCGGTCGAGGACCTCGCGGAAGGCCCCGTACAGCCCGTCGGGTGGGGAGGTGAAGCCGCCGACGCCCTGGATCGGCTCGGCGATGAGGGCGGCGACTCCCCCGCGGGCCTGGCCCAGTACGTCTTCCAGGTCCGCGACGGCGGCGGCGGTGAAGGCGGCGTCGTCGAGGTGGGCTAGGGGGCCGCGGGTGCGGACCGCGCCCTGGACGTAGTACGTCTGGAGCGGCGAGAGGCTGGTCGGGGACCAGCTGCGGTTGCCGGTGATCGAGACGGTGGAGAAGGACCGGCCGTGGTAGCTGTTGCGCATCGCCAGGATCTGGTTGGAGCGGCGGTACGTCGTCGCGAGCAGCAGGGCCGTGTCGTTGGCCTCGGTGCCGGAGGTGGTGAAGAAGACCCGGGCGTCGGGGATGCCGGACAGGGCGGCGACCCGCTCGGCGAGCTCGATCATCGGCCGGTTGAGGTAGAGCGTGGAGGAGTGGATGATCCTCCCGGCCTGTTCGGCGACGGCCTTGGTGACCTCGGGCAGGGCGTGGGCGGTCATCGTGGTGAGGATGCCGCCGAAGAAGTCGAGGTAGCGGTTGCCGTCGGCGTCCCAGACGTGACGGCCCTCGCCGTGGGTGAGCTCGATGGGGTGCTTGTAGTAGAGCGCGAGCCAGTCGGGCATGACGGTGCGGTGGCGGCTGTGGAGCGGGGTGGGGTTGGTCACGGCTGTACGAGCCCTCCGTAGGCGTCGGGGCGGCGGTCGCGATAGAAGGCCCACTGCTCGCGGACCTCCTTGATCAGGTCGAAGTCGAGGTCGCGGACGAGGAGTTCCTCCTCCTTGTCGCTGGCGACGTCGCCGACGAACTGGCCGCGCGGGTCGACGAAGTAGCTGGTGCCGTAGAAGTCGTTGTCGCCGTACTCCTCCTGGCCGATGCGGTTGATCGCGGCGATGAAGTACTCGTTCGCGACGGCCGCGGCGGGCTGTTCCAGCTGCCAGAGGTAGGCGGAGAGGCCGCGGTGGGTGGCGGACGGGTTGTAGACCAACTGTGCTCCGGCGAGGCCGAGTTGGCGCCAGCCCTCGGGGAAGTGGCGGTCGTAGCAGATGTAGACGCCGACCTTGCCGACGGCGGTGTCGAAGACGGGCCAGCCGAGGTTGCCCGGGCGGAAGTAGTACTTCTCCCAGAAGCCCTTGACCTGGGGGATGTGGTGCTTTCGGTACTTGCCGAGGTAGCTGCCGTCGGCGTCGATGACGGCGGCGGTGTTGTAGTAGAAGCCGGCGCTCTCGAGCTCGAAGACCGGGACGACGATGACCATGCCGGTCTCGCGGGCCAGGTCCTGCATGCGACGGACGGTCGGGCCGTCGGGGACGGCCTCGGCCCAGCGGTAGTGCTCGGGCTCCTGGACCTGGCAGAAGTAGGGAGCGTTGAACACTTCCTGGAAGCCGATGATCTGCGCGCCCTGCGCGGCGGCGCGGCGCGCGTGCTCCTCGTGTTTGGCGATCATCGATTCGGTGTCTCCGGTCCAGGTGGCCTGGACCAGCGCGGCGCGGACGACTTGGGCCATGAGCTGCTCCTCGCGACGGGAACGCCGAGTTCTACGCACGTAGACGGTGTACGTAGGGAGTAGAACGTAGGCCTCGGCACAGCCTGGGGCAAGACCGCGTTGCGCGGTTGGAGTAGTCGATCACGTTACGTCGCCACGCGGTCGGTTCCGGTCAGTTGGCGGGCGGTTTACGCCGTGGCCACGCCGGCCAGGCGGAGGGCGTGGACGAGGTCCCGGTGCCGGGAGCCGGGCAGTGCGCGGGCCGCCCGGAGCAGGCGGGGCGCGAACCACTGCGGGGCGCGGCGGGCCAGGGCGGCGGCCTCCTCGGCGGTGCGGACGTCGACGAAGGCGGCGAGGAGCACGCCGGCCTCCCGGTCCCGGCCGGCGTGCCCGAGCGCGAGGGCGGCGTCGGCGATCTCGGCGGCGGGGCGGGCCATGCCCTGGCGCAGCAGCCGGTCGCAGTCGGCCTCCCGGCCGGCCTCGCCGAGCGCGGCGGCGAGCGCGGCGAGCCGCTCGGGCGGGAGCGAGGCCGCCTCCCAGAGCAGCGTGGCCCAGTCGGCCGCGAGCCCGGCCCGCCCCAACTCGACGGCCACCCCGGGCAACCGCCCGGCGGGCCAGGCGGCGACCTCGCACAGCAGGGCATGCGCCTCCCCGCTGCGCCCTTCGCCGCGCAACGCGACCAGCCGCGCCACAACACCCCGCGCCGGATCCCCTGCGGTGGGCTCGGGGAAGTGGCTCGTGGCCGGACCGGCCCCTACGGGAGCGTCGGCGAAATGGTCAACTGACCTTCCACCAGGGGATGTCGGGAACCCACCTACCGGGGAAACCGGGTGGGTCCCGACCTCCGCGACGCCGAAACGGGCACCGCGGAGCCCCGCCGGGAACGCCGAGTGGCCCGGGGTCTCCGGGCCACCGAAGCCGGCACCACCCGGCCCCGCCGGGAAGGCCGAGTGGCCCGGGGTCTCCGAGGCACCGAAGCCCGCACCGCCGGGCCCTCCCGAGGACGCCGAGTGGCCCAGGGTCTCCGGGGCACCGAAGCCCGCACCACCCGACCCTCCCGAGGACGCCGAGTGGCCCAGGGTCTCCGAGGCGCCGAAGCCCACACCACCGGACCCTCCCGAGGACGCCGGGTGGGTTGCTTTCTCCGGGGTCGGCCCGGCCGTGCCGGTTGCCGGCTCCGGACGGGGGCGGCCGAGCCGCGCACCTCTGGGGGTCGTCTCCTGCGGGCTTCCGAAGCGCGCTCCGCGCGGGGCCCGCAGGCCGGGTTCCTGATCGGAATCCGGGCCGGGGCGGCCGAGGTCCGGCAGGGTGTAGGCCGTGGTATCGGGGGCCTCCGAGCCGGCGTACCGGGCGCCTCCGGACCGCCGCCCACCCCGCAACCACCGCCCCTCGGCCCGCCCGACGGGCCGCTCGCCCTCGGGCACCCGCTGCCGGGGCACCCCGGACAACGACTCGCCAACGGGCTGCGCGTCCGCGCCGGCCGAGGGCCGGCCGGACCCCAACCCCCCGGCCCCCACGCCCCCCGGCCCCGCAGGAAACCCAGCACCCTCCGCCCCGGCAGACCCCTCACCCAGCAGACCGCCAGGCCCCGCCAATCCCGCGCCCGCCGACCCGGCAAACCCCCCACCCAGCAGACCGAGAGGCCCGGTATCCCCCGCAAACCCCGCGTCCAGCGGACCGGCAGCCCCCGCAGGGTTCGTGGGCGCCGCGCCGCGCGGACCGGTGGGGTCCGCCGGGTTCGTGGGCATCGGAGAGCCCGGCCATGGCGGACCCGGCAGGCCCCGCGACGGCGGCGGGGAGCCCGCAGGGGTGCGGTGTGCCTCCCCGGGAGGGGACACGGCGGACAGGCGGGTCGTCAGGTCGGCCTGGCGGGACGTGGCTCGGGTGGCGTCGTCGCGGGTCCAGGAGAGTTCCAGGGACAGGGCGTCCGCCTCCGACGGGTCGGCCGTGGAGGCCAGCCGCGCCGCGAGGTGGCGTAGGGCCGCCTCCGAGTCCGCGCGCTGGGCCGTCGACGCCGCGAGCAGGGACCGCAGTTCGGTCCCGCCGCCCGGCAGGCGGTCCCACGCCGTGACGGCCGCCGCCCGCAGCCGGGCCGCGTATACGGTCTCCCGCCCCGCGAACTCCGCGCCGCGGGCCGCCGCCAAGTCCCCCAGCAGGGACTCCAGCACGTCCCACGGAACCATCGCGCGCCCCTCGACGCAGGCTCGCAGGCCTTCGGGATCCCGGCGCAGGAACTCCCCGTACCAGCCCGCCCCGGGATCCAGCCTCTGCGTCAATCCCCGCAAATATTCGGCGAGTTGAATGATCACCTGCGAAGTCGCGGTCTCCATGACCGCATTGGATCGCGCCAGTGTTACGGGCGGGCTACGCGCACTTCAAACCTTGACGGCGATCCCGGTGTGCGGCCGCTTGCCCAGCCGGACCACCGCGCCGGGCAGGTCCAGCGCCCAGAATTGCCAGGTGTACTTGCGCGACATCAGCTTGCGCACCCGCTTCAGGCCGGCCTCGTCCAGCAACCGCGCCTGGCCCTCCAGCACCGGCGCCCCCTCCGGCACCCGGCCCTTCACGTCGCACGCGGCGACGGTGACCCGCCCGTTGTTGCGGATCCGCTTCACCTTCCAGGTGTCCGTGCGCGTCCACACGTACAGCTCACCGCCGTCCGCCACGGCCCATACCGGCGTGGCGACGGGCGTGCCGTCCTTGCGGAAGGTGGTGAGGCTGACGTACCTGCCCCGGTTCAGTTCGTCGAGCGTCAGAGTCATGCCCGGAGCCTAGCTTCGAGCAGAGCTCTTACGGGAGCTCCCCTCGGAGGCCTCGGCCCCCGTACCGACCAGCGGGCCCTGGTCCACCACATCGGCCCGGCCTTCGGGGACGGCGCAGGCCGCGAGCAGTAGACCGGCCGCGAGGAGCGCGCCGAGGAGTCCGAGGCACAGTCGCTTGGACGAGTCCGCCGCGTTGGCCGCTTTGGCCGCGCCGGCCGGGCGGGACGTGCGGGACGTGCGGACTGCGTGCGACCCGCGGGCGTGCGACCCGCGGGCGCGCGATGCGTGCGATGCGTTCGTGGCTGCCACGCCTCACGCTTGCCCCGCGCTCCCCCGCTCCCACCGCCGGTTGCTCCGTCCGGCCTCCGGACACCGCCCCCGAGACCCCCGGGTGGCCTCGGGCGTCAGGCGGAGACGAGCGCGCAGCGACGCAGCACGTCGTCCAAGGAGAGGCCGAGGACCTCCGCGAGGGCCGCGACGGTGAAGAAGGCGGGGGTGGGCGCGCGGCCGGTCTCGATCTTGCGGAGGGTCTCGGCGGACAGCCCCGCGCCGGCCGCGACCTCGACCATGCTGCGCCCGGCGCGGGCCTCCCGCAGGAGGGCGCCCAGTCGCTCGCCGCGTGCGCGCTCTTCCGGGGTCAAGGGGGTACGGACCATGCGGTCATCCTACCCCGCCACCCCAATAACTATCCCGGTAAAGTTATACCGGTATAGTTATTGGCATGGTGGAACTGAAGACGGACCGATCGATCGACGAGATGCGCGCCGCGGGCCGGGTGGTCGCGCACGCCCTGGCCGCCGTGCGGGAGCGCGCGCGGGTAGGGGTGTCCCTGCTGGACCTGGATCGGGTGGCGCGCGCCGTGCTGCGGGAGGCCGGCGCCTCCTCGCCCTTCCTCGGCTACCGGCCGCGCTTCGCGCCGGTTCCCTTCCCGGCGGTGGTCTGCGCCTCGGTCAACGACGCGATCGTGCACGGCATCCCGGACGGGTACCGACTGCGCGACGGCGACCTGGTCAGCATCGACTGCGGCGCGAAGCTCGGCGGCTGGGTCGGGGACGCTGCCGTCAGCTTCACGGTCGGTCGGGCCCGCCCCGCCGACCTGCGGCTGATCGAGACCGCGGAGGCGGCCCTCGCGGCCGGCATCGCCGCCGCCGTGCCGGGCAACCGGATCGGCGACATCGCCCACGCGATCGGCACGGTGTGCCGGGGCGCCGGGTACGGGATTCCGGACGGCTTCGGCGGCCACGGCGTGGGCCGGACCATGCACGAGGACCCGGGCGTGCCCAACGAGGGCCCGCCGGGGCGCGGCATGCGACTGCGCCCCGGCATGGTCCTGGCGATCGAGCCGATGCTGATCGCGGGCGGCACGGACGACTACGCCTGTGACGGGGACGGCTGGACCCTGCGCACCGTCGACGGCAGCCGCGCCGCGCACGCGGAGCACACGGTCGCGATCACCGCCGACGGCCCGAGGATCCTGACCGCCCTGTAGGCGCTACGGCTTCCCGTGCGGGCGTACGACCATCGCCGAGCCGCCGCCGCGGCGGGTGGTTTCGGCGGCGGCCAGCCAGCGGCCGTCCGGCAGCCGCTGCACACCGGTGGCGGCGCCGATCTCCGGGTTCTGCCGGAAGCCCTGGCCGAGCGCCTCCAACTCCGCGCGCAGCGGGCTGTTCCACAGGCCAGGCTCCAGCTCGGTGGTGGTCTGGTTGCGCTGGCTGGCGCGCGGCGCGGCGATCGCGTCTACCAGCGGCAGGCCCCGGTCCAGGTGGCCGGTCAGGGTCTGCAGGACGGTGGTGATGATGGTGGCGCCGCCCGGGGAGCCGACGGCCAGGATCGGCCGGCCGTCCTGGAGGACGATGGTCGGGGACATGGAGGAGCGCGGCCGCTTGCCGGGGCCGGGCAGGTTCGGGTCCGGGACGCCGGGGGCGGCCGGGGCGAAGGAGAAGTCCGTCAGCTCGTTGTTGAGCAGGAAGCCGCGGCCCGGGACGGTGATCGCGCTGCCGCCGGTGGATTCGATGGTCAGGGTGTAGGAGACCACGTTGCCCCAGCGGTCGGCGACCGTCAGGTGCGTGGTGTTCTCGCCCTCGTACGTGGTCGGGGCGGCCTGTCCGGTGGTGGCGCAGGGTGCGGGGTTGCGCGGATCACCGGGGGCGAGCGGGCTGGTGAGGGTGGAGTCGGGCTTGATCAGGCAGGCGCGCGAGTCGGCGTAGGCCTGGGAGAGCAGCTGCTTCGTCGGGACGTCCTGCGCGGCCGGGTCGCCGACCCAGCGGCCCCGGTCGGCGAAGGAGATCCGGGAGGCCTCGATGAACCGGTGCAGGTACTGGGTCTCGGAGAGCGCCGAGAGGTCGCTGCCCTCCAGGATGTTCAGGGCCTCGCCGACGGTGGTGCCGCCGGAGGAGGAGGGCGCCATGCTGTAGACGTCCAGGCCGCGGTAGCCGACCTTGGTCGGGGCTTGGCGCTTGGTCTCGTACGCCCGCAGGTCCCCGGTGGTCAGGTCACCGGCGCGGACCTTGCGGGTGGCGGCCGGGTCGACGGGGGGCGTGCGGACGGCCCGGACGATGTCCTCGGCGATTTGGCCGCGGTAGAGCGCGCCGGTCCCCTTGCGGCCGAGTTCCGCGTACGTGGTGGCCAGGTCGGGGTTCTTGAAAGTGGAGCCGACCACGGGCAGGGCGCCGCCCGGCAGGAAGAGCTTCGCGGTGTCCGGGAAGTCCTTGAACCGGGCCTCGTTGGCGGCGGTCTGGGCGCGGAAGGTGGCGTCCACGGTGAAGCCGTCGCGGGCCAGTTTCTCGGCGGGCCGCAGCAGCCGGCCGAGCGGGCGGGTGCCCCAGGCGTCGAGGGCGCTCTTCCAGGTGGCGGGGGTGCCGGGGACGCCGACGCCGAGGCCGCTCGTTTGGCCCTCCGCGAAGGGGATCGGGAGGCCGTTCTCCTGGAAGAGGGTGTCGGTGGCGGTGGCGGGCGCGGTCTCGCGGCCGTCGATGGTGTGCACCCGGCCGGAGCGGGCGTCGTAGTAGACGAAGTAGCCGCCTCCGCCGATGCCCGCCGAGTAGGGCTCGGTGACCCCGAGCGCCGCGGCGGTCGCGACGGCCGCGTCAACGGCGTTGCCGCCGGAGCGCAGGACGGCGATGCCCGCGGCGGAGGCGTCCGCGTCGACACTGGCGACGGCCCCGCCGTAGCCCGTCGCGACGGGCACCTTGGCCGGGGTGGTCACGCCGGGCGGGGCCGCGGCGCCGGTCGAAACGAGTGCGGCGACGAGGGCCAGCAGTGGTAACGGGCGGGCTACGAAGCGGTGCATCCGGACCTCCAGTGGCAGCGTGCGCCGAGCCTAGCGGCGAGGCTGCCGCCCCGTCAGGGCATCTGTCCCCCCGTAGCGGCACCGGCCTGTGGAACCCGAACCCGGATGCCTTAGCATCCCGCGCATGAACGACGACGTGCGCAACATCGTGCTCGGGGTGATAGCCACCGCCGTCAGCGGCGGGTTCGGCTGGTTCACCCGGACCTACCAGTGGCGGCGCGCACTCCGCCGCAAGCAGGCCTTCTTCGGCCTGCCCACCGGGTCCGACTGTCTTTTCGTGGTCAACCGGCAGATGGGCGGCACCGATTCGTCGCTGCACCGCAACGACGCCTTCGCGCTGCTGGAGATATCCGCCCTGATCAAGGACTGCGGGGCGAACCTGCAGATCGTCACCCACGACACGGCCCGCCAGGGCTTCGGTGAACGGGCCGAGTTCTGCGTCGGCGGTCCGGTCTCCAACGCCCGCACGACGGCGCACCTGAACTCCATGCTCCCGGGAGTGCGCGTCGACGTGTCCACCGAGCCCGGCCCGGACCGTGGTTCCATCGCCGTCGGCGGGGAGACGTACCGCTGGGAGAAGGGCCTGGTCGAGTACGTGCTGCTGGCGCGACTGACGACGGGACGGGGCTCGCGGCCGGTGTTCCTGCTCTCGGGGCAGACCGCCAACAGCAACCAGGCCGCGGCTCGTTACCTGGCCCGGCACCACCGGCGACTCGCCCGCAAGTACGACGGGGACTCCTTCTGCCTGGTGCTGAAGGTCATCAATTCGGACGCCTACGGTCCCGACGTGTCGGAACTGGTCGCGGACGTCACCGCGGCGGCCCGGACACCCGTAGCGGCAGCCGCGTGATCCCGTTGATGAAGTTGGAGACCAACCGCCTTGGCGGTCCCGCCAGTTCGGGCGGGGGCATGGTCGCGCACCACTCCTCGTAGAGGGTGCGCAGCTGGAGCCGGGCGAAGTGGGCGCCCAGGCAGACGTGCGGGCCGTCCCCGAACGAGACGTGCGGGTTGGGCGTACGGGTCAGGTCGAGGCGGCCGGGGTCGGTGAAGACGCGCTCGTCGTGGTTGGCGGAGGCGTGGAAGACCACCACCTTGTCCCCGGCCCGGATCGGCTGTCCGGCGAGCTCGGTGTCCGCGGCGGCGGTGCGACGGAAGCTGAGCACCGGCGGGTGGACGCGCAGGAGTTCCTCGACGGCCCGGTCCATCGGGGCGCGGCCGTCGGCCAGTTGCCGATGGGAGTCCGGGTCGCCGGCCAGCGCGAGCAGACCGCCGGGGGCGGCGCTGCGTACGGTGTCGTTGCCGGCGACGGTCAGCAGGAAGAAGAACATCTCCAGCTCGGCCGGGTCGAGCCCGGCCAGGGCCAGGGCGGTCATCACGTCGTCGTCCGGGTGCGCGCGCTTGTGGGCGGCGAGTTCGCGGGCGTACGCGAACATCTCGCCGAGCAGCGCCGGGGAGCGCGGGTTGAGCGGCTTGCCGTCGGGACCGAGCAGCGGCTCCGGAGCGTCCTCGGGGTCCTGGTAGCCGATGATCCGTACGGTCCACTCCAGCAGCAGGGCACGATCGGAGGCCGGGACGCCCAGCAGGTCGGTGAGGTTCAGCAGGGCGTACTCGTCGGTGACGGTGCGCACCACGTCGGCGGCCCCGTCCTCGGCTCCGTCCCGGGCGGCGGCGAGCAGGGTGCGGGCGCGGTCCCGTACCCGGCCGCCGAAGGCGTCGACGCGGGCTGGGGTGAAGGCGCGGGACACGAGCCGGCGCAGCCTGCCGTGGTCCGGAGGGTCCTGGTTGAGCATGGTGCGGCGCAGGAACGGCAGGTCGGCCGGGTCGGGGTCGCGGATCTGGGTGGCGCCCAGCCAGGAGGAGTACGTCCGGTGGTCGCGCAGGACCCGTACGACGTCGGCGTGCCGGGTGACGGCCCAGAAGCCGGGACCGGCGGGCCAGCCCAGGATCTCCGGCTCCGCCTGCCAGGCCACCGGGTGCCGTTCGCGCAGCAGGCGGTAGCGCTCGTGGGGGACGCCCTCGGCGTAGAGGCGGGGGTCGAAGACGTCGGGGACGTCACCGGCGTGATCCATGGGCCCACGGTGGCGGCCCCGGAGCCGTCCGCGCAAGGGCCGCGCGGGGGCTGCGTGCGGGCTGCGTGCGGGCTGCGTGCGGGCTGCGTGCGGGCTGCGTGGCGGCTACACGGGGGGATGGTCCGCCACGCCGTCGCAGCCGACCGCCGCGAGCGTGGTGTCGATTCCGTCGAGGGCGACCGCGGTCCGGTTCTCCTGGCCGCCGGTGGAGGCGACGGTGCACACCAGTTGGCGGCGGGCCGTCGGCGTCAGGTCCTGGACCGCGAACGGCAGCGCCACGGTGATCACGCCCGGCGCCGTGTTCGAGATCGCCGAGACGTCCAGCCGCTTGCCGTGCACGGAGGGCACTTGGGTGGTGAGGCCGGCCTCCTGCTCCTTCCGGCCGGGGCCGTCCAGCAGCCGGGTGAGCACCTGGATCGGCGCCGGCTGGGGGACGTCCCGCTGCGGGACCGGGGCGAGCCGCCCTTCCGGCGTGAGGAAGTAGACCACCGAGAATTCCTCGGGGACGGCCACCGGCACGGTCGCGGCGGAGCCGCTGTCGACCGGCCCGGTGGGCTTGATCCCGCATCCGGCGAGCAGCAGCGGGCTCAGCAACGCCGCGGTGACGGCCCGTGCCCGGGTCATGCGCGGGCCTCCAGGGGCATGTCGAGGGTGAAGACGGCTCCCCCGGCGGGCCCGTTGCCCGCTCGCAGGGTGCCGCCGTGCAGGCGTACGTTCTCCAGGGTGATGGCGAGGCCGAGGCCGCTGCCCGACGAGCGGGTGCGGGCGGCGTCGGCCTTGAAGAAGCGGTCGAAGATGTGCGGGAGCACCTCGGGGGCGATGCCCGGACCGCTGTCGGCGACCTCGATGAGCAGTCGGTCGCCCGCGCCGTCCGACCCGGAGCCGGTCCGTACGGTGATCCGCACGGGCGCGCCGCCGTGTTTGAGGGCGTTGCCGACCAGGTTGGCGAGGACCACGTCGAAGCGGCGCGGGTCGAGACGGGCGCGGACCTCGTGCGGCAGATCGGTGACGGTGACCACCCGGCCGTCGTCCCAGTGGCGGCGCTCCAGTGTCTTGCCGACGGCCTCGGCCAGGTCCACGTCGTCCAGGTTGAGTTCGGCGGCGCGGGCGTCGAAGCGGGATATCTCCATGAGGTCCTCGACGAGGACGGCGAGCTTCCCGGTCTCGGCGCTGATCAGCCGCAGCGCCTTCGCGGTGTCCGGGTCGAGGCGTTCGGCGTCCTCGTCGAGGACCTCGGTGACGGCGAGCATCCCGGCGAGCGGGGTGCGCAGTTCGTGTGAGACGTCGGCGGCGAAGCGGCGGGCCCGGGCCTCCGCCTCCCGGAGTTCGGTCACGGACTGTTCGAGGGCGCGGGCGGTCTCGTTGAAGGTACGGGCGAGCCCGGCGAGTTCGTCGGCGCCCCTGACCTCGATGCGGGTGTCCAGGCGGCCCCGGCCGAGCCGTTGGGCGGCGCGGCGCATGTCCCGTACGGGGCGCAGCACGCTGCGCGCGGCGAGCAGGGCGGGAATGAGGGCGATGGCGAGGCCGGGGACGGCACCCTGTTGGGCGGCGTCGACCATGGCCTTCACGGTGGCCTCTTCGGCGTCGAGCGGCATGGTGGCGTAGAAGACGACGCCGGTGGGGACGCGGGACCCGCTGTAGGTGAACACGGCCGGCATGGCGACGACGAGGTAGGGGTTGCCGGAGCGGTCCTCGACGCGCTGGAAGGCGCCGTGCGGGTTGGCCGTCACCTTCTGGCGGAGCGCGTCGGTGACCACGGTGGAGGTGGCCGGGCTCACGTTGGAGGAGACCCGCAGGGTGCCGTACTCGCCGAAGACCGTCCACGGGTGCGGCTTGCCGCGCTTGGCGATTTCATTGACACGGCTCTGGAGTTCCAGCTGTTCCATGGGCAGTTGCAGGGCCTGCTGCTCCATCTGGTCCCGCAGGGTGGACACGGCGGTGTCCTGGGTCTGGGTGAGGATCGCGTTGCGCGCCTTCTGGTAGGTGAGGGCGGCCGTGGTGACCGCGCAGATCGCGGCGACCAGCAGGAAAGCCGCGATCAGCCGGGTGCGCAGGCCGAGCGGCGCCATCCGTCTCACCTCGTACCCCTCCCTAGAGCGGACCGAAGCGGTAGCCGAAGCCGCGCACGGTCTGGATGTAGCGGGGGGCGGCGTCGGGGTCCTCGACCTTGGTGCGCAGGCGGCGGACGCAGGCGTCCACGAGCCGGGCGTCGGCGTGGTAGCTGTGCTCCCAGACGTACTCCAGCAGCTGCTGGCGGGAGAAGACCTGCTCGGGCGAGGCCGACAGGTGCAGGAGGAGCTTGATCTCGCTGGGGGCGAGGGGGACGCGCTCGCCGTTCTTGGCGACGGTGAGCCCGCTGCGGTCGATGGCCAGTTCGCCGTGGAACTCGATCCCGGGGCGGGCGCCCACGGGGTCGCTGAGCCGGCGCAGGACCGCCTTGATGCGGGCCTCGATCACCTCGGTGCGGGCGGGTTTGACTATGTAGTCGTCGGCTCCGGCCTCCAGGCCGATGACCACGTCGAAGTCGTCCCCGCGCGCGGTGAGCATGATGATCGGGACCTCACTGGTCTCGCGGATCCGGCGGCACACCTGCACGCCGTTGATCCCCGGCAGCATCAGGTCGAGCAGGACCAGCTCGGGGCGGAAGCTGTTGAGCAGGGCGAGGCCGTCCTCGCCGGTCTCGGCGGCGCTCACCTCGTGGCCGCGGCGGCGCAGGCCGAGGCCCACTCCCTCACGGATGGAAGGGTCGTCCTCGATCAGCAGTACGCGTGGCATCCGGTCAGTATCCAAGGTGGTTCGCGGCTTCGTCTCCCTCTAACGGCCGATCTTGCGCCGCAGGGAGGCCGTCAGGTCGGTGATCTCCGTCAGGCGCAGCGGCCCGGCAAGGAGGACGACGACGAGCGCGAGGGCCGCGGTTCCCGCCGCGACGGCCGCGAAGTTGCCGAGGGGGTCGGCGGCGCGGGCGGCCGCGTACCCGGCGGCGGCCGCGGGCACGCAGGCTGCCAGCAGCTTCAGGTGGGTCCGTACCGCGCTCGCCCGGCTCTCGGTGGACGTCCCCGCGGTACGGGTTCCCGCGCGCGGGCGGAGCCGGCGGGCCAGTACGTACCCGGTGACGGCCGCGCCCACGGTGAAGGCGATGGAGCAGGCGGCGGCCATGCCGGTGACCGCCCAGCGCGGTGGCAGCAGGAGGTACGCGGCGGCCGAGAGCCCGGCGTTCAGGGCGGCGATGACCAGGTTGAGGAAGAAGGGGGTCCGGGTGTCGGACAGGGCGTAGAAGCCGCGGGAGAGCACGTACTGCGCGGAGTAGGCGATCAGGCCGGGGGCGAAGGCCGCCAGCATGCCGGCCATGACGGCGATGTCGGCCGCGCCCGTGCGCCCGTACTCGAAGACGCTGCCCATCACCCAGGGCGCGAGGGCGGCGAAGAGCGCGGCGGCCGGGACGACGAGGGCCGCGCTGGAGCGCAGCGCGTAGGAGACGTCCTTGCGCACGCCGGCGAGGTCGCCGTCGGTGGCGGCGGCGCTCATCCGGGGCATGAGGGCGGTGACGAGGGAGACCGTGATGATGCCCTGCGGGACCATCCACAGCAGGTAGGCGTTGCTGTAGGCGGTGTAGCCGGCGCCTCCGGCCAGGCCCGCGTCGACGGCCCGCTGTCCGGTGGCGGTGGAGAGCCGGGTCACGACCCAGTAGGCGAGCTGATTGGTCAGGACGAGCAGGACGAGCCAGCCCGCGTTGCGCAGCGGACGGGCGAGGCCGCTGCCGCGCCAGTCGAAGCGGGGGCGCCAGCGGAAGCGGGCGGCGCGCAGCGAGGGGACGAGGGCGAGGGCCTGGACGACGATGCCGACGGTGGTGCCGATGCCCAGCAGTCGGATCTCGGAGGCCGTCAAACCTCCCGTATTCCCTTGACTGTCCTGAGACACGAACAGGAAGAGCCCGAAGACGGCGATGACGACCAGGTTGTTGAGGACCGGGGTCCACATCATCGCGCCGAACCGGCCGCGGGCATTGAGTACCTGCCCGAGCAGCGTGAACAGCCCGTAGAAGAGGATCTGCGGAAGGCAGTAGCGGGCGAGGGCGACGGTGGTGGACTCCTGGCCGCCGGTGTAGCCGGTGTACGCCGAGACGATCAGCGGGGCGGCGAGCACGGCGACGGCGGTGAGGGCCAGCAGTGCGGCCGTGCACACGGTGAGCAACCGGTCGGTGTAGGCGGCGCCGCCGTCCGCGTGCTCCTTTGCGGCGCGGACCAGCTCGGGGACGAAGACCGCGTTGAGGGCGCCGCCGATGAGCAGGATGTACAGGATGTTCGGGACCGTGTTGGCGACGGCGTAACCGTCTCCGAGCAGTCCGGTGCCGAGCGCCGCGACGACGACGGCCGAGCGGACGAATCCGGTGGCGCGGGAGACGATCGACCCGGCGGCCATGAGCGCGCCGCTGCGCAGCACCGAGGTCTTCTGCGGCGCGGGGGCGGATATGTCCGCCGGCGGCGCCGTGGTGCCGTTGCTCACCGGCGGGCCAGATAGGCCTGGAACGCCTTGTGGAGCGCCGTGTTGGCGTATCCGTCCATCGGGATCTCCCACTCGCCGAGCGTCTCGACGACCTGCCCGCCGGTGCCGAGCTTCCAGCGCAGCAACCCGAAGGAGCGTTCGTCGGGGTCAAGGGTGGAGGGTACCCCGCGCATGTCGTACTCGTCCGCTCCGAGGGCGTGGGCGTCGCACATCATGCGCCACTGCAGCGCGTTGCTGGGCCGTACCTCGCGGCGGTGGTCGGCGGAGGCTCCGGTCTGGTACCAGACCCGGCTCCCGGCGACGATCATCGTGTGGGCGGCGAGGATCTCGCCCTGGTGTATGCCCAGGTAGAGCCGCATCCGGCCGGGCTCCTCGGCGTTGAGGACCTCGTACTGGCGCTGGTAGTAGGCGAGGGAGCGGCCGAGGCGGAAACCGTCGCGTTCCTCGGTGATCCGCAGCAGCCGGTAGAAGTCGGGCAGGTCGTCCGCGGTGCCGAGGACCGTCTCCACGCCCGCCTTGCCGGCCTTGCGCACATTGCGCCGCCACTCCTGGTTCAGCCCCGACCACAGGTCGTCGAGGGAGCGGCCCGCGAGCGGCACGCGGAAGACGTGGCGGGGCTGTGCGTCGCCGTCGTCCTCGCCGCCGCAGCGCTTCCAGCCGCGGGTGCGCAGCCGGTCGGCGAGGGCGGCGCCGACCGGGTCGACCTCGGTGGCGAGGACGTCGGACAGCTGCCGGCCGGGCCCGGTGGCGGACTTGACGGTGGCCGCGTCCCAGCGACGGTACGCGGGCGTGGGGCCGATGCGGACGGCGAAGGCTCCGGCGGCTTTCAGGTGGCGCATGAGCGGGGTCAGCCAGCGGTCGATGTGCGGGTCGGACCAGTCGGCGACGGGACCTTCGGGGAGATAGGCGAAGTATTTGCGCGTGCCGGGAAATTGGCGGTAGAGAACGAGTCCGGCACCCTTGATCCGGCCGTCGGGACAGTGCCATCCGACCCTTTCCGAACGCCAAAGGTCCTTCACCTCGGCCCATGACGGGTACTGCAGAAAGCTCGCCCGCCCGTGCCGGGAAAGGAAGTCCTGGTATTCGGCGACGGACAGGGCGCGCACCCGGAGCTCCTGGTCCTGGTCCTGCTGGGCTGGGGTCACGAGCAGTGCACACACGGCTGACGGCCTTCCTGTTCGCCGGGATCGACGCGAATCGACGACTCACAGAACTCTCACAGCCGCGCATGACCGAACTGCGCGGCGATTGTGACCGGACGATGACCGTTTCGCTGCGGTCCATGTCACAGCCGAAATACGGATCTCTTCCCCGGATTCCGCAACCTAGAGTCGACTCGTTCGCTCTTGCTTTGCGGACGTTCACACTTCGGAGGGGTTTTCGTTGAGCCGCATACGCACTCGTCGCGCCGTGATGACGGGCACCGCAGTCCTGGCTGCCGCACTGACCGCCTGTTCGGGCGGAAGCGGGGGCGGGGGCGGGGCCGCCGGCGCGGCCGGCAACGCCGAGATCAAGCAGAAGCCGGACATGGCGATCGCGGTGAACCTCACGGGCGATCAGGTCAAGGCGGGCGAGCCGGTGAAGGTGACCATCGCCGACGGCAAGCTGGCTCAGGTGAAGGTGACGGACGCCAAGGGCGGTGAACTGGCCGGGCAGATATCCGCCGACGCCAAGAGCTGGACCTCCGAGCGCAACGCCTCACCGGGCACGGACTACAAGGTCGAGGCGCAGAACACCGAGAGCCAGAGCGCCACGACCCAGTTCAAGACCGGTGCGGCCGACAAGGTCAACAAGGTCTCGATCAACCTCGCGAAGGGCAGCACGGTGGGCGTGGCCATGCCCGTCTCGCTCGTCTTCGACAACCCGGTGACCAACAAGGCCGAGGTGGAGAAGCAGTTGAAGGTCACCTCCTCGAACGGCACCGAGGGGTCGTGGGGCTGGTTCAAGGACTACTCCGGCAAGGACCGCGTCGACTGGCGGCCGAAGGAGTACTGGAAGTCCGGCACGGACGTGAAGGTCGACATGAACCTGAACGGCGTGGACTCCGGCAAGGGCGGCGGTCTCTTCGCCCGGGACTACAACACCGAATTCAAGATCGGCAAGGACCGTCGGATGGAGGTCAGCCTCGACACCAAGAAGATGACGGTGACCGAGGACGGCCAGACGGTGAAGACGATCCCGATCTCGGCCGGCACCCCGGGCGGCAAGAAGGCCTCCTGGTCCGGGAAGATGGTGCTGATGTCCAAGGAGGGCACCATCCGGATGGACTCCCAGACGGTGGGCCTGGGCGACGCCTACGACAAGATGGTCGACTACTCGATGCGGCTCACCTGGTCGGGCATGTACGCGCACGCCGCGCCGTGGAACGCGGGGAACTTCGGCCGCGCCAACACGAGTTCGGGCTGTGTCGGGATGAGCGACGCCAACGCCGCGTCCTTCTACTCCGAGGTGCAGGTCGGCGACCCCTTCGAGGTCGTCGGTGACGGTTCCAAGGGCAATGCCGAGCTCGGCAACGGCTACGGCGAGTGGAACCTGTCCTGGGACCAGTGGAAGGCCAAGAGCGCCCTGTCCGGAGCGCCGCAGAACGGCTGACGCCGGGGACTGACTTCCATTCAATCGTTACCACCGCGTAACTTACTGATGGGTTACTTTCGGTAAGCCCCTCCCGTTACCGTCGGGTCACTTTGACAACCCGGCGCACGCGAGGAGCGATTGATGCAGCGCACCACCACCGCCGCCGCAGCCGTGGCAGCCGTACTGGCGGCCGCCGCCCTGGGCCTGTCCCCCCACCAGGCCCAGGCGGCCCCCGCCCCCGCCCCCGCCCTGACCGTCGCCGCCGACGCCTCCTCGGCGGCGTCCGGGGTGACCTTCCACGACATCCCGGGCTCCGGCGGCATCACCCTCAAGGGCAACGTCTTCACTCCGGCCGACGCCGAATCCGGCCGGAAGTACCCCCTGATCGTGCTGCCCACGAGCTGGGGCATGCCGCAGATCGAATACATCGCCCAGGCCAAGAAGCTCGCCGACTCCGGCTACGTGGTGGTCAGTTACACCTCCCGCGGCTTCTGGCTCTCCGGCGGACAGATCGAGGTGGCCGGCCCGCCGGACGTCGCCGACGTCTCCGCCGTCATCGACTGGGCCCTCGCCCACACCCCCGCCGACGCCGACCGGATCGGCCTCGGCGGAGTCTCGTACGGCGCGGGCATCAGCCTGCTGGCCTCCGCGCACGACAGCCGCGTCAAGGCCGTGGTCGCGATGAGCGGCTGGGCCGACCTCATCGAATCCATCTACTCGGGCCGCACCCAACACCTCCAGGCCGCCGCCCTGCTCGGCGGCGCCGGCTACCTCACCGGCCGCCCCGGGCCCGAACTCCAGCAGATCCTCGGCGACTTCCTCGGCTCGAAGCTGGAGAACGAGCAGGCCATGATCGACTGGGGCAGGAAGCGCTCCCCCTCCGAGCAGGTGGACCGGATCAACGCCAACGGCGCCGCGATCATGATGGGCAACGCCTGGGGCGACACCATCTTCCCGCCCAACCAGTACGCGAAGTTCTTCGAGAAGCTGACCGGCCCCAAGCGCCTGGAGTTCCGCCCCGGCGACCACGCCACCGCCGAGGCGACCGGCCTCCTCGGCCTGCCCAACGACACCTGGACCAACGCCCACCGCTGGTTCGACCGCTACCTCAAGGGCGAGCGCAACGGCGTCGACACCGAGGCACCGGTGCGGATCAAGCCCCGCGGCGACGCCGGGTACGAGAGCTACGCCGACTGGAAGTCGGTCGGCGCGGGCGGCACCGAGAAGCTCGCGCTCGGCGACAGCGAACACGTCTTCGCCAACGTCGACTCCGGGGCCAATGGCGGCATCGTCATGCTCTCCAACCTCCTCGACCAGTTCGTCCAGGCGCCGCCGACCGCCTCCATCCCGCTCCTCCCCCGCTCCTTCGCCGCCGTCTGGCAGTCCGAGCGCCACTCCGAGGAGCGCCGCATCCGCGGCACGGTCAAGGTGCACACCACCGTCACCCCCACCAAGGCCGACGGCACCTTCGTCGCCTACCTCTACGACGTCGGCCCGCTCGGCATCGGCAAGCTCGTCAGCAACGCCCCGTACACCTTCCACGGCAAGACCCCGAACCGGGCCTTCGGCGTGGACCTGGAGCTCTTCTCCACCGCCTACGACGTCCCCGCGGGCCACCGGCTCGCCGTCGTCATCGACACCGTCGACCCGCTCTACATCGAGCACAACCCCTTCGGCGCCCAGCTGACCTTCTCCTCGCCGAGCGGCGACCCCAGTTACGTCTCGGTGCCGCTGCGCGAACAGTGAGCCCCCGGTAATCCCCCCTTGTGATCCCCCGTCAGTGCTTGAGGATCTTGGAGAGGAAGTCCTTGGCCCGGTCGCTCTCCGGGGCGGTGAAGAACTGCTCCGGAGTGCGGTCCTCCACGATCTGCCCGTCGGCCATGAAGACGACGCGGTTGGCGGCGGACCGGGCGAAGCCCATCTCGTGGGTGACCACGACCATGGTCATCCCCTCCCGGGCGAGCTGCCGCATCACCTCCAGCACCTCGTTGATCATCTCCGGGTCGAGGGCGGAGGTGGGCTCGTCGAAGAGCAGGGCCTTGGGGTTCATGGCGAGGGCGCGGGCGATGGCCACGCGCTGCTGCTGTCCGCCGGAGAGCTGTGCGGGGAACTTCGGAGCCTGGTCGGCGAGGCCGACGCGGTCCAGGAGCTCCCGGGACCGCTTGTCGGCCTCGTCCCGCTTGCGTCCGCGGACCTTCACCTGGGCCAGCGAGACGTTGGCGAGGACCGTCTTGTGCGCGAAGAGGTTGAAGGACTGGAAGACCATCCCCACCTCGGCGCGCAACCGGGCCAGGTCCTTGCCCTCGGCGGGCAGCGGCTTCCCGTCGAGGGTGATCGTGCCCGATTCGATGGTCTCCAGCCGGTTGATCGCCCGGCAGAGGGTCGATTTCCCGGATCCGGAGGGGCCGATGATCACCACCACCTCGCCACGGCCGACGGCGAGGTCGATGTCCCGGAGCACGTGGAGGTCTCCGAAGTGCTTGTTGACGCCCCGCAGCTCGATCAGCGGATCGACGGTCATGGTCGTCACCCCTCCGAGGCCTCGGCGTAGGCCTGGCTGAGCTCGGGGGATCCGGTCATCGCCCAGGACACCCCCGACTCGATCACGTTCAGCTCCCGGCCCGAGGCCAGCCGGATCACCGGCTGGCCGCTCGGCCAGACCTCCCAGCCGGACCCCGGAACCGTGCGGATGATCACGGTCCCGAGGTAGAAGCCGGCGTCGTTGCCGAGCCACGGCACGACCTCGGGATCCCGCCGCCAGCGGGGCATCAGCTGGTCGAGGGCCTCCAACGAGGCCACGCTCTCGTCGAGTTCGAGCCCGGCCGCCCGTGCCTGGACGCGCAACATCTCACACTCCGAGAACAACTCGGCGACGCCCTCGGGGTCGTCGGCGAAGGCGGCGGCGAGTCCCGCGCGCTGTTCCGTTTCGTGTCGGTTCAGCCAGTTGTCCAGGAAAGGGATGTTCATACCGCCCAGCGTCGCACCAGGACCCGCCGCCGGCCACAGGGCGCGCCTGAATCGGACCGGACGGTTCTGGTTCTAGAGCTCCAGGTCGACGACCACGGGGGCGTGGTCCGAGGCACCCTTGCCCTTGCGCTCCTCGCGGTCCACGAAGGCGTCCTTGACGGCCTTGGTGAAGGGCTCGTTCCCGTACACCAGGTCGATGCGCATGCCCTTGTTCTTGGGAAACGCGAGCTGGCGGTAGTCCCAGTACGTGTACGGCCGGTCGTACTTGAGGGGGCGCGGCATCACGTCGGAGAGCCCGGCGAGCCGCAGCGCCTCCAGGGCGGCCCGCTCGGCGGGGGTGACGTGGGTCAGTCCGACGAAGACGGACGGGTCCCAGACGTCCTCGTCGGTCGGGGCCACGTTGAAGTCGCCGAGCACGGCGAAGGGGCGCGGGCCGGCGGCGTCCTCGGCGACGGCGGTGGTCAGCGCGCGGAACCAGTCGAGCTTGTAGCCGTAGTGGTCGTGCTCGACTTCGCGGCCGTTGGGCACGTACACCGACCAGAGCCGGACCCCGCCGCAGGTGGCGGAGATCGCTCGGGGCTCGTCCACGCCCTCGTAGCCGGGCCCGCCCGGCAGGCCCACGACCACGTCCTCCAGGCCGACCTTGGAGAGCAGGGCCACCCCGTTCCAGCGGCCGGTGGCGTTGACGACCGACTCGTAGCCCAGCTCGCGCAGCTCGGCATGCGGGAACTGTTCGGCGGAGCACTTGGTCTCCTGGATGCACAGGACATCCGTGCCGGAGCTCTCCAGCCAGGCGAGCAGGCGCGGCAGCCGGGCGGTGATGGAGTTGACGTTGAACGTGGCGATACGCATACGTCCCAACCTACCGCCCGGCACCGACAGCTACAGATCGGTGGTGTCCCCGGCGGTGAGTCGCCCGTGGTCCGTGCCGCCCAGGGTGTTCAGGGCGTAGTCGTAGATCGGCCGGGCGATGTCGGAGAGGTAGGCGTCGTGGATGTCGATGGCCCGGCGCGGCTTGACCTCGCGGAGGTAGTCGATCACCTCGGCGACCTTGTTCCAGGGGGCGTGCACCGGGAGCATCAGGGTGTCGACGGGGGCGTCGGGCACGGTCAGCGCGTCCCCGGGGTGGAAGAGGGAACCTTCCACGAGGTAGCCGACATTGGTGACCCTCGGCATGTCGGGGTGGATGATCGCGTGCAGTTCGCCGTGCACCTGGACGTCGAACCCGGCGGCGGTGAAGGCGTCCCCGTTGCCCACGGTGTGCACCCGGCCGGGGTAGGCGGGGGCGATCTTGTCCGCGACGCTGCGCAGGGTCCACAGCTCGGCGCCCGGGTTCGCGTCGAGGGCGGCCCGCAGCCGGCCCTCGTCGAAGTGGTCGGGGTGCTCGTGCGTGACCAGCAGGGCGTCCGCCCCGAGACCGGCGTCGGTCTCGCTGAAGGCGCCCGGGTCGATGACGAGCACGCGCCCGTCCTTCTCCAGCTGGACGCAGGAGTGCAGCCGCTTGGTGAGCTTCATGATCCCAGACTACGGAACGGTCGTGGAGACCACGTAGACCTTGGGGACTTCCGGGTCGGTGAGGTCGACCGTGATGTCCCGGCTGGGGCGCGGGTTCGGCTGGTCCAGGGTGATCCCGTACCAGTCGGACTTCGGGCTCCAGCTCCAGCCAGCGACCTCGGAGTCGTGCGCGGAGATGGAGACCTCGCCCTGGGTCAGCGCGTCCCGGCTGGTGCCGACGGAGGCGAGGAAGACGTCCAGGTCGGCCGGTGTGACCGCGAACGCGGTGTACAGCCGGCTGGTGCGCCAGTTGTTGGTCTCCAGGAAGCCGACCCGCCAGGCCTTGGGCGGGATGGGGACCTCGTAGATGCTGCGCTGAACCCTGGAGGGCCAGCCCGGCCGTACCTTGTGCGCGCCGATCCTGGCGGCCTTGTCGCGGCCGCTCTCGCGGCTCTGCTGGGTGGAGATCGCCAGGTAGCCCGCGGGAACGCCGATCAGCAACAGGATGATGATCGCGGTGATCCAGCGGCGCTTGACGACGTGTCTGCGGTCCTCGGCCGGGAGGGGGGTGGCGTCCCCGTCGGGGGGAGGGGCCTGGCGGGGCAGGGTGGGCGGGTTCACTGCGGGTCCAGGTTGTCGGGGCCGGGGGTCTCGGGGCCGCGGGTCTCCGGGGCGCGGGTCTCGGGGGCGCGGGTCTCGGGGGCGCGGGTCTCGCGCCGGCCCAGCTGCTGCGCGTAGCGCTCGTACCGCTCGTAGCGCTCGACGCGGCGGCGGGTGGCGCGGCGGAAGCGGCGGGCGACGAGCCGGGCGAGGTCGGCGGCTCCGACCATACCGGCCTCGGGGCCGAGCTGGGCCTTGGCGATGCGGGCCTCGGGGCGGTAGCCGCGGCCGGTGAGGTGGCGGCGGAAGGCGTCCCGGGCGGGGCCGATGAGCAGGTCGTCGGCCGCGCTGACGCCACCGCCGATGACGAAGCAGGCGGGGTCGAGGGCGGCGGCGAGATTGGCGATGCCGACGCCGAGCCACTGGCCGATGTCCTGGAACAGCTCGACGCACATGGCGTCGCCCTCGCGGGCCAGCTCGGTGATGAGCGGCCCGGTGATCTCCGCGACGTTGCCGCCGACCCTGGCGATGATGTTGTACGCGACCGGGGAGTCGGCGGCGGCGAGCTCGCGGGCCTCGCGGACCAGGGCGTTGCCCGAGCTGTACTGCTCCCAGCAGCCGCGGTTGCCACAGGGGCAGCGGTGCCCGCCCGGGACGACCTGCATGTGGCCGAATTCGCCGGCGACCCCGTAGCGGCCGCGCTTGACCTGGCCGCCTTCGAGGATGGCCCCGCCGATGCCGGTACCGAGGGTGATCATGACGAGGTGGTCCTCGCCGCGCCCGGCGCCGAACCGCCATTCCGCCCAGGCGGCGGTGTTGGCGTCGTTGTCGACCATGACGGGGACCGCGAGCCGGGACTGGAGGGCGTCGCGCAGCGGCTCGTCGCGCCAGGCCAGGTGCGGGGCGAACAGCACCCGGGACCGGTCGGCGTCGACCCAGCCGGCCGCCCCGATGCCCACCGCGTGCACGTCGTGCCGGTCGGACAGGTCCAGGACCAGCTCGACGATGGTGTCCTCGACGACCTTGGGGCTCTTGGACTTGTCGGGGGTCTCGGTGCGGATCTTCTCCAGGATGACCCCGTCCGCGTCGACGACGCCGGCCATCACCTTGGTACCGCCGATGTCGATGCCGACGGTCGGGACGCGCGGGGCGGTCAGGTGCGACCTGCGCTCACGGGTCCCGATGGTCCGCAGGACGGTGCCTCGCGCCGCCCCCCGGTGGGCGAGCGTGAAGTCCCGGTACGTGCTCATCGAGTCGTGTCGTCCCTGTCGGTGGTGTCCGTGGTGGGGGTGTGCGTGGTGCGGATGTCCCCTGATTCTGCCACTCGCTCCAGTTCGTGGCTCAGCTCGTCGAGCTCGGAGCCGCCCGCCATCTGCCGGGTCAGCTCGTCGAGGGTGATCGAGTCACGGGTGTGGCTGCCCGCCATGGTGCCGCGCTTGAGGAGGACGAAGCGGTCCCCGACCAGGTGGGCGTGGTGCGGGTTGTGGGTGATCAGGACCACGCCGAGGCCGGCGTCGCGGGCGGCGGCGACGTACTTGAGGACCACTCCGGACTGTTTGACGCCGAGGGCCGCGGTGGGCTCGTCGAGTACGAGGACCTTCGCGCCGAAGTGGACGGCCCGGGCGATGGCCACGCACTGCCGCTCGCCGCCGGACAGGGTCCCGATGGGCTGGTCGACGTCGCGCAGGTCGATGCCCATGCGCAGCAGCTCGGCGCGGGTGGTCTCCCGCATGAGTTCCACGTCGAGGCGGCGGAAGGGGCCGCGGCCCCTGGTGGGCTCGGAGCCGAGGAAGAAGTTCCGCCAGACGGGCATGAGCGGGACCACGGCGAGGTCCTGGTAGACGGTGGCGATGCCCAGGTCGAGGGCGGCGCGCGGGTTGGCGAGCACGGTCTCCTCCCCCTCGATCTCGAAGGCGCCGGCGTCGTGCCGGTGCAACCCCGCGATGATCTTGATGAGGGTGGACTTGCCGGCGCCGTTGTCGCCCAGTACGCAGGTGATCTCGCCCGCCGAGACCTCCAGGGAGACCCCTTGGAGGGCGCGGATGTTGCCGTAGTACTTGCTGACGTCGGTCAGCTTCACGAGGGCGGTCGCGCCCTTCCCGCCGGACACGGTCATCGTCACTTCGCCTCCGCCCGCTTGCGGACCCATGCGTTGAGCAGCGTCGCGAGCAGGAGCATCGCGCCGAGGAAGAACTTGAACCAGTCCGGGTTCCACTGGGCGTAGACGATGCCGTTGCTGGTCATGCCGAAGATGAAGGCGCCGACCGCCGAGCCGATGGCGGAGCCGTAGCCTCCGGTCATCAGGCAGCCGCCGATGACGGCCGCGATGATGTACAGGAACTCGTTGCCGACGCCCTCGCCCGACTGGACCACGTCGAACGAGAAGAGGATGTGCTGCCCGGAGATCCAGGCGCACAGGGCCACGCCCATGTAGAGCCCGATGCGGGTCTTCACGACCGGGACGCCGACCGCGCGGGCCGCGTCCGCCCCGCCGCCCACGGCGAAGATCCAGTTCCCGGCGCGGGTGCGCAGCAGGATCCAGGTGGCCACGGCGACCAGGGCCAGCCACCACAGGATGGTGACCTTGAGGGTGACCGAGCCGACGTTCCACTGCGAGGCGAAGAGGGCGCGGGCGGAGGGGAAGCCCTCCATGTCGGCGATGGTCTTGGTGGAGACCGAGCCGCTGATCAGCTTGGTGAAGCCGAGGTTCAGACCGGTCAGCATCAGGAAGGTGCCGAGCGTGATGATGAAGCTGGGCAGTTTGGTGCGGGTCAGCATGAAGCCGTTGAAGAAGCCGATCGCCAGGGTGACCAGCAGCGACACCAGGACGCCGACCCAGACGTTGGCGGTCATCTGATAGCTGAACATCGAGCTCAGCAGAGCCGACGTGGTGACCATGACGCCGGCGGAGAGGTCGAACTCGCCGCCGATCATCAGCAGGGCCACCGGGACGGCCATGATCCCGATGGTCGAGGCGGAGTACAGGATCGTGCTCAGGCTGGACGCCTGAAGGAAGCTGTCGGCGGCGAAGGAGAAGAAGACGAAGACGGCGGCCGCGCCGACGACCGCGCCCAGCTCGGGGCGGCCCAGCAGCTTGCGGACCAGTGAGGTCGGCGCGAGCCGTTCGTCCGCGGTGACGGTGGCGCTCATCGACTGCCCCGCTTGATGAAGTCCTCCAGCTCGGCGGCTTCGGCGCCGGTGACGATCTGCGGCCCGGTGAGGACCGGGCGGCCGCCGCCGAGCACGTCCGCGTTGTAGCGGTAGAGCCACAGCAGGTCGATCGCCTCGTAGCCCTGGAGGTAGGGCTGCTGGTCGACGGCGAAGCCGAGGGCGCCCGACTTCAGGTCGCGGGCGACGGAGGCGTTCAGGTCGAAGGTGTCCACCTCGGCCTTGCTCGCGGCGGCCTCCTTGGCCTTGATCGCGGTGGGGGCGAAGGGCGCGCCGAGGGTGAGGATCGCGTCGACGGACGGGTCCGCCTGGAGCTTGGCCTGGATGGCGGCCTGGACGGAGGGCATGTTGGTGCCCTCGACGTACAGGTTCTCCAGCGTGCCCTTGAAGGTCTTCCCGGCCCCGGCGCAGCGCTGCTCGTGGCCTACGTTGCCCTGCTCGTGCAGGACGCAGATCGCCTTCTTGCGGCCCCGCTCGGACAGCTCGGTGCCGACCGCCTCGCCCGCGATCTGCTCGTCCTGGCCGATGTGGGTCAGTGCCCCGTACGCGGCGGACTGTTCGGATCCGGAATTGACCGTGATCACCGGGATGCCGGCCTTCACGGCCTTGGCGATGACGTCCTTGAGGGCCTCGGGCTTGGCGAGACTGACGACGATCCCGTCGACCTTCTGGTCGATGGCGTTCTGCACGAACTGCGCCTGCTGCTGGGCCTGGTCGTCGTGGGCGTAGACGAAGTTGATGTTGTCCTTCGCCGCGGCCTCCTTGGCGCCCTTCTGGACGATGTCCCAGAAGGTGTCGCCGTCGCCCGCGTGGGTGACCATCGCGAAGGTCCAGCGGGGGGTGGACACGGCGGGCCGGCCCGCCTCGGCGGCCTTCGCCCGCTCCTCGGCGCGCTTGCCGCCCGTACTGCTGCAGCCCGCGAGCGAGGCGCCCAGTACCGCCGCGAGCACGGCGCCGACGACGCGTACCCCTGTCCCAACCCTAGCCACGTCGCCGCGCCCTTCCCTCGTCACCGATTCGGTCCGTCGTCAATCCGGTCATTCCGGCTTCATTCCGGTCCAGCCGCTCAGTATCCGCCACAGTGGACCATGCGGGCCCATCGGGGCATGCCCGGGCAGATTGACAGGTCCCCCGTACGGGGTCACGTTGAGTGCATGCGCATCGGGCTCATCGGAACGGGCCGGATCGGCTCCTTCCACGCGGCGGCGCTGGCCCGCCACCCGGAGGCGGGTTCGCTCCTGCTCGCGGACGCCGACCCCGCGCGGGCGGCGCGCCTCGCCGACCGGCTCGGGGCCACCGCCGCGCCCTCCGTGGAGCAGGTCTTCACCTGGGGCGTGGACGCGGTGGTGGTGGCCTCCTCGACCGAGGCGCACGCGGAGCTGGTCGTACGGGCGGTGCGCGGCGGGCTGCCGGTGTTCTGCGAGAAGCCCCTGGCCCCGGACCTGGACCGGACCCTGGCGGCGCTGCGCGAGGTGGCGGCCGCGGGCGGGCTGCTCCAGGTCGGCTTCATGCGCCGCTTCGACGCGGGCTACCGCACGGCTCGGGAGCTGGTGCGTTCGGGCGCGCTGGGCCGGCTGCACACCGTACGGACGATGACGGCCGATCCGGCGCCGCCGAGCGCCGCGTACCTGGCGACCTCCGGGGGGCTGTACCGGGACTGCCTCGTGCACGACTTCGACATGGTGCGCTGGGTGACCGGGCACGAGGTGGTCGAGGTGTACGCGGCCGGGTCGGACGCGGGGCCGCCGCGGTTCCGGGAGACCGGGGACATCGACACGGCGGCGGCCGTGCTCACCCTGGACGACGGGACCCTCGTCACCGCGACCGGTACCCGGTGCAACGGCGCCGGGTACGACGTACGGATGGAGCTGGCCGGGGAGCTGGACCAGGTGTCCGCCGGGCTGGACGACCGTACGCCGATCGCCTCGACGGAACCGCACGGTCCACCCCCGGCGAGCAAGCCGTGGACGGGCTTCCTGGAGCGCTTCGCCCCCGCGTACGAGGCCGAGCTGGCGGCCTTCGTCCACTTGGTGCGGGGTGAGGGGCCCAATCCGTGTGACGGCCGGGAGGCGCTCGCCGCGCTCCGGGTGGCGGAGGCCTGCGAGCGCTCCCGGCGGGAGCGGCGCCGGGTGCGGATGGAGGAGCTGCCGGATCTGTAAGGGCATGGTGGTGGGGCTACCAGCGGACCGGGAGCCGGCTGACGCCGCGCATCAGGCTGCCCCGCTGCCAGAGCGGCGGTCCCCCGGCGGGGTCCTCCTCCAGCTCGGGGAAGCGCTCCAGCAGGCCCCGGATCGCGATGCGGCCCTCCATCCGGGCCAGCGGGGCGCCGATGCAGAAGTGCAGGCCGTGCCCGAAGGCCAGGTGGCCCTGCGGGGCGCGTCGGATGTCGAAGGTGTCCGGCTCCTCGTACCGCCCGGGGTCGCGGTCGGCGGCGGCCAGCGAGACGAGGACGGTGGCGCCGGCCGGGATGACGGAGTCGCCGATCTCCACGTCCTCGGCGGCGTAGCGGTAGGTCGCGTTCTGCACCGGGCCGTCGTAGCGGAGCATCTCCTCCACGGCGCCGTCGAGCAGGCCGTCGTAGTCCGCGCGCAGGGCGGCCAGCTGGTCGGGGTGCGCCAGCAGGGCGCGTATGCCGTTGCCGATCAGGTTCACGGTGGTCTCGTGGCCCGCCACCAGCAGCAGGAAGGCCATCCCGATCACCTCGTCGGGGGACAGGGCGTCCCCGTCCTCCTCGCGGGTCCTGATCAGGGCGCTGAGCAGGTCCTCGCCGGGGTCCTTCGCCTTGGCCTCGACGAGTTCCGCGAGATAGCCGCTCAGCTGCCGGTGCACGCTGCCGTCCGGGCTGCCGGTGCTCGGCGCCACGATCTCGCGGGACCAGGCGCTGAACCGGTAGCGGTCCAGGTCGGGGACGCCGAGCAGCTCGCAGATCACGGTCATCGGCAGCGGGAAGGCGAGGGCCTTGACCAGGTCGGCGGTGCGCTCCCGCCGGGCGGCCATGGCGTCCAGCAGGTCGTCGGTGATCTGCTGGACCCGTGGCCGCATGGCCTCCATCCGGCGGGCGGTGAACTCACGGGCGACCAGGCGGCGCAGCCGGGTGTGGTGGGGCGGGTCGGACTCCAGCATGTTCGCGTTGGAGGCCGCGGCAAGCGTGTCGGGGAACTGGCCGGAACTGCGCCAGTCCTTGGCGAGGCCGGGGTGGTTCAGTGCCTGGCGGGCCTCGTCGTGGCCGACGACGAGAAAGGTCGGCTCGTACTCGGCGGCCGAGACGGCGACCCGGTGGACCGGTCCGGCCTCGCGCAGTCGTGTGTAGAACGAGTAGGGGTCGGCGTTGAAGTCGGCAGCGTTCGCGCTGATGTCCACAACTGGCATTGGGCCACACTACGGCGGCAGTTCACCCCTGGATGCGGCGTTTTCCGGACACTCGCTCAGCCCGTGGCGGCGCGTCGGCCCCAGGCGGTGCCGGCGAGGACGAGGCCCGCGCCCGCCAAGCCGAGGGGGGCGAGGTGCTCGCCACCGATGGCGATGCCGGCGGCGGCCGCCCACAGGGGTTCGGTGCCGAGCAGCAGGCTGACGCGGGAGGGCGAGGTGCGGCGTACGGCCCACATCTGCACGAAGAAGGCGAAAAGAGTGCAGAAGACGGAAAGGAACGCCAGCCCCGCCCACTCGGCCGCCCCGAAGTCGGCGGCGACGGCCCAGGGGCTCTCTCCCGTCCCCGGCACGGCGGCCAGCAGGGCGAACACGACAACGGCCCCGCCGAGCTGCACGGTGGTCAGGGACAGCGAGTCGGCGTCCTGCACGGCCTTGACCCGGGCCATGAGCAGGACGTGCAGGGTCCGGGCGAGGGCGGCACCGAGGATGAGCAGGTCACCGAGGCTGGGCGCGGTGAATCCCGCGCCCTGCGTCAGCAGCACGACCCCGGCGACGGAGACGCCGGCGGCGCCGAGGAACCCGGCCGAAGGCCGCCGCCGCCTCACCGCGGCCTCGGCCAGCGGCGTGAAGATCATGGTCAGGCTGATGATCAGCCCGGCGTTGGTGGCGGAGGTGTGGACGACGCCGTAGGTCTCCAGCAGGAAGATCCCGCCGAGTACGAGCCCCAGTCCCCCGGCGCCGCGCAGTTGGGCGGGGCTCAGCGCACGCAACTTCCCCCACCCGGCGAGGACCAGCACCGGCAGCACGAGCGCGAACCGCAGCACGAGCACGGCGATCACGGTGTGCGCGGCCGTGATCCCCTTGGCGGCGAGATAGCTGCCGCCCCACACGACGGCGACGGCCAGCACGGGCAGGTCCGCGAGCCAGGCTCGGCGGGGGGCTTGGAGGACGGGTGCGATCGCGGCCAAGGGAGGTCTCCAACGGTTCTGACGGGGTGGAGACTTCGGCGGCTCGCACGGGTGCGGGGTCACCGTACCGGAGCCGATCATGCCGGTCGACCGATTTCCCTGCCTGTCAGACCCTCCCCGTAGCATCGGCGACATGGCCGACCTCTACGCCCTGGACCTGGCGTTCGACCTGCTCGAGTCCACCCCGGACGCGGTGCTCGCGGAGCTCCGCCGCCAGCTCGCGCCGGGCGGACTCCTCTCCTCCCGCGGCCCGGCCGCGCGGATCAGAGGCATGTTGGTGGGTGAATTCGCCCCTGCCTCCCACCCGGGCTGGGCCCTGACCAGCCGCCAGGAGATCCACGAGGAGCAGCTCCCCGCCCTCGAAGACCTCCTCTCGCTCGTCGCCCCGCACATCCGCCCGCCTGGCCCGGTCGGCCGGATCCGCCACTACGCGCACCAGTCCCCGGACCTGCTCGTCCTGCGCGAGGGCCGAGTGGTCCAGGTGGCCCTGGACCCCCGCTAGTGCTGTGGCCGGAAAGGTTCACTCCAAGAACGAGCCGAAGGCGGCCCGCCCCTTCACCCGGTAGGTCTGGATGGCGATCCCGCTGGAGGTGGTCCGCGAACCCGTCAGCTCGCAGGCCGTCGGCAGCCCGCCGGTCGGGAACAACCGCCGCCCGGCGCCCAGGAACACGGGGAACACCTGCAGGTTCAGCTCGTCGACGAGGTCCCGGGCCAGCAGCCACTGCGCGAGCTGCCCGCTGCCGTGCACCTGCAGTTCCCCGTCCAGCTCGTCCTTGACCCGGACGATCTCGCTCTGCAGCTGCTCCCCGTCGATCACGGTGACCGGGCCCCACGCCGGTTCCTTGAGGGTGGTCGAGGCCACGTACTTGGGCAGCCGGTTCAGGCCGCCGGCGACCGGGTCGGCGGGATCGTCGTGCTGCGGCCAGTAGCTCGCGAAGATCTCGTACGTCCGCCGCCCGAGCAGAAACGCCCCGGCGCGGCCGAAGACCTCGGTGACGAACTCCCCCATCCCCTCGTCGGCGTACGGCACGACCCACCCGCCGTAGTCGAACCCGCCGCTGCGGTCCTCCCCGGGCCCGCCGGGAGCCTGCATCACTCCGTCGAGGGTCAGGAAGGTGGTGAGGGTCAGCTTGCCCATGGTTCTGCGCTCCTTGCTCGGTCGTCGCCGCGCACCGGCCTACACCGATTCAGACTCCCGCTCCGCCGGTTTCTCATCGCTCCGCCACGCAGGGAGGGCACCCGCACGCCTTGATCCCCGGGCGGCGGCGGATTCCGGCGGCGATTCCGGCGGCGGCCACCTGCGCGGGCCGGAAGGCGGCAGCCCGCCGGGCGCGCTCGCTCCGGCCCTCAGCCGTGGATCGGGAACGATGCCTGGAACGCGAGGCGCCGGTCGGCGCCGTCACCGATGGCGGTGAGGAGTTCGTCCAGCGCGATGAACTCCTCCCAGGCCGCCCGGCCGCTCGCCTCGGCGAGCCGGGCCACCACGAGGTCCTCCAGCTCGGGGACGCGCTTGTTCTTCCAGATCTTGTCGGCCAGGCTCACCAACAAGTCCTCCAGGCCGACGCCGGATTCCGCCCACGACGCGTGGTTGGCGGCGAAGCGGGCTCGTTCCGGGCCGAAGCCGTGGTCGAGCAGCAGGGCCCGCCCCGCCTCCTCGTGCGCCGACCCGGGGCCGGAGAGCTCGGCCACGTGGACGGTCTTCCCCACGTCGTGCGTCGCCGCCCCGAAGAGCACCGCTTCGCGGTCGAAGACCACGGCGGGGGTGGCGCTGTTCGACCCAGGCGGCCAGCCGGTGCGCGACGTCGTGGACGGCTCGCAGGTGCGCCGCCAGCCGCGGCGGGGCCCCCAGGACCGAAAGGAGCTCCGCGACCTCGTCCGGCAAGGCAATCAGGGACGGGCTGGTACCGCTGCTCATAGCCCTCGCCAGGAGGGAGGTGGCTGTCATCGCGTAAGGGTACGGTCGTCCGCCGCGCCGGCGGGGTGCAGGAGCTGGTCGCCGAGGGCGGTGCGGCGGTAGAGGACGTGGCGTCCGTCGCGGGTGCGGGTGACCAGGCCCGTGGTGTGCAGGACCGCCAGGTGCTGGGAGACGGCGCTGGGGGTGACCTGGAGGCGGCGGGCGATCTCGACGGTGGGCAGGGGGCCGTCGAGGAGGGCGAGGAGGGTGGCCTTGGGGGCACCGAGGAGTTTGGTGAGGGCGGTGTCGTCGGGTGGGCTCGGGGTGGCCCACAGGGTCGCCACGCCCCGGCTGGGATAGGCCAGGCCGGGTGGTTGGTCGGCGGTGACGGGTGGGGCCGGCTTGTGGGCGAAGACGGAGGGGACCAGGAGGAGTCCGCGGCCGGCGGCCGGGATGTGGAAGTCGCCGAGGACGTTGTCGACGTGCAGGGTCCCGCCGTCCCAGCGCAGGTTGGGGTGCATGTCGGCGAACAGCCGGCGGGCGCCGCCGACGGCCAGTTGGCGGGCCCGGTAGGTCATGTCGGCTTCCAGGACGAGCCGCATCGCGGGCCACGCCGGCTGGATCGCGAGCCTCCAGTAATGGTGGAGCAGCTCGCAGATGGTGTCGCGCAGGGCGATGACCGCGTCGTCGTCGGCGAGCGCCGGGTGCAGCGGCGCCGGGAGCGGGTCCGGGTGGTGCGCGTCCAGCAGGTCCCGGCGGACGACGGCGGCCGGGGTGTGGCGTACGACGGCCAGTTCCTCCGCGAAGGTGGCGGAGAACCGCTCCGGGCGGGGAGTCAGGAAGTCGGGCGTCGTGCGGCGTTGCGCGACCAGCGAGGTGAGGAGTGCCGTATCGAGCGTGCCGCTGACGCGCTGGACGGTCGACCGGCGCCAAGACGTGTGGACCGCGGACAAACCCGGCTCGCGCAGGACGCGGAGGCTCAACACGGTGTCCATGAGCGGGGACAGGGCGAAACGGGTGTCCGCGAGGTCGTCGGCGTCGAGCCCGAAGCTGATCATTAAGCCCGAGGCTACATCCATTGGCGGGGGTGGGCGGGTGGGCTGAACTGCCGGGCATGACAGAGCGAGCAGTTGCGGCGGACGGCCGCGCACCGCGCCGGCGCCCGTGCCCGTACCCGTACCCGCGGAGCGAGGAGACGACCTCGGGGAGAGCGACAGCCCAGGCGGCACACACGCCGCCCACGATCCCGACGGCCCCGGCGGCTCCCACGCCAGCGGCACCGCCGGTTCCGGCGCCCCTGCCATCCCCACCGGCACCGGCGCCCCGAACGCCCCCGCCAACCACAGCAGCCCCGGCCCCCCTGGCGACCACGCCGACCCCGGCGGCACCAGCGGCACCAGCGGCACCAGCGACCACGGAAACCCCGGCGGCAGCGGCTACCACGGCACCCTCGGTGGCACCGGTGGCACCGGCAGCACTGGCAACCAGGTTGACCCCGGTGGCACCGGCTACCTCGTCGGCCCCCGTGGCACCGGCGCCCCCCGCGGCGCCGGCACCCTCGTCAACCCCGGTGACACCCGCTACCACGGCAGCACCGGCGACCACGGAAGCCCCGGCAACCACGTCGGCCCCGGTGGCACCAGTGACCTCGTTGACCCGGGTGGCACTGGCGACCACGGCAGCACCGGCAACCACGCCGACCCGGGCGGCACCCGCAGCCCGGGCGAACCCGGCCGCGCCGGTGCCGGCGGCCTCCGTATCCGCCGGGATCGATCGGCGGCTGGTCGCGCTTCTCGCGCTGACCTGCGCCATCGCCGTCGGCAACATCTACTTCCCGCAGGCCGTCAGCCCGCTGGTCGCCGCCGGTCTGGGCACCTCGCCCGACACCGCGGCCGTGGTGGTCACCGCCACCCAGATCGGTTACACCACGGGCATCTTCCTGCTGGTCCCGCTCGGGGACCGGCTCCCGTACCGCCGCCTCCTCGTCACCCTGCTCGCGGCCAGCGGCCTGGCCCTGCTCGGCGCCGCCCTGGCCCGCAGCCTGCCCCAACTCGTCGTCGCCAGCGTCCTCGTCGGCGTGACCACCACCGCCGCCCAGCTGATCGGTCCGATGACGGTCGGTCTGGTCCCGGAGGGGCGGCGCGGCGCGGTGATGGGGACCCTGCTCAGCGGCTCCATCGGCGGCATGCTCCTGGCCCGTACGTTCAGCGGAGGGCTCGGTGAGCGATTCGGCTGGCGGGCGCCCTACCTGGTGGCCGGGCTCGTGGTGCTGTGCCTCGCGGTCGTGCTGGCCCGGATCCTGCCCAGGACCACTGCCGTCGCCGCCGCGCCCCGGGTTCCCTTCCGCACGCTGCCGGTGCGGCCGCTGCGGCTGCTCCGCGCCGAGCCCGAACTGCGCCGCTCCGCCTGCTACCAGGCGGCCCTCTTCGGCGGGTTCTCCGCCGTCTGGACCTGCCTGGCGCTGCTCCTCACCGGCCCGCTCTACGGGTTCGGCCCGCAGGCCCTCGGGCTCGTGGCGCTCACCGGGGTGATCACGATGGCGTGCACCCCGGTGGCCGGCCGGATCGTGGACCGCCACGGACCCGACCCGGTGAACCTGACCTGCTTCCTCGCCACGCTCGCGGCCGCGGCGGTCCTCGCCGTCGGAGCCCGGGGCGGCACCGCGGGGCTCGTCGCGCTCGTCCTCGGCACGCTGCTGCTGGACACCGCCATGCAGTGCGGCATGGTCGCCAACCAGGCCCGCTTCTACGCCCTGCGCGGCGACTCCCGCAGCGCGCTCAACACCGGCTACATGACCTGCGCCTATCTGGGCGGCAGCGCCGGATCCTGGCTCGGCCTGCAGCTCTACGGGTACGGCGGCTGGCTCGGGGTCTGCCTGCTGTCGGCGCTGCTGACGGCGCCCGCCGTCGACTCCGTCCGCCGAGTACGGGCCGCGAAACGCCAGGTCGGATAACCGCCGGCTCCGTGGATCTCCCGGCGATTTCATTGAACTCGCAACCAATTGGCGACGCGGGAGGAAGAGCATGGACGGCAACACGGCGGCCCTGGTGACCGGTGGAAGTCGCGGGATCGGGGCGGCGAGTGCGCTGCGGCTCGCCGAGGACGGGGTGGACGTGGTGATCACCTACGTCAACGACGCGGAGGCGGCGGCCGAGGTCGTCGGGAAGGTCGAGGCGCTCGGGCGGCGCGCGATCGCCGTGCGGGCCGATGCCGCGGACCCGGCGGCCGCCGCCTTGGCGGTGGAGCGGACCGTGCACGCGTTCGGGCGACTCGACGTGCTGGTGAACAACGCGGGCGTGGGCGTGATCGGGCCGCTGGAGGGTCTGGGCCTGGCCGAGGTGGACCGGGTGCTGGCGGTCAACGTACGCGCGGTGTTCCTCACCGCGCAGGCGGCCGCCGCGACGATGCGACCGGGCGGCCGGATCATCACCATCGGCACCTGCATGACCCAGCGGGTGCCCGGTCCGGGCGGCACGCTCTACGCGATGAGCAAGTCGGCGCTGATCGGGCTGACCAAAGCCCTCGCCCGGGAGTTGGGCGAGCGCGGGATCACCGCGAACATCGTCCACCCCGGGCCGGTCGACACCGACATGAACCCGGCGGACGGCCCCTACGCCGGCCCGCAGGCGGCGATGACCGCCCTCGGGCGCTTCGGTACCGCGCCGGAAGTGGCCGCCGTGGTGTCGTTCCTGGCGGGACCGGAGGCCGGCTACGTGACGGGCGCCGAGTTCGCCGTGGACGGCGGACACGCCGCGTAGGGATCGGTCAGGGCAGCCAGCGGCCGGCCTTCATCAGGTCGCGGCCTGCGATCTCGTTGACCTCGCGCCAGGCCTGGATCCACACCGGCACGATCCGGAAGTAGGGGTAGGGCGCGGCGAAGCCGCCCGGGTCGAAGCCGGTGTGGGCCGCGAAGGCCTCGCGCTCCCCCGGCACGAGGTCCGCCACGTCCAACGACGTCGCGGTGCCCTCGACGAGGACCACGTCGCGGGTGGCGCCGAAGGCGAGGCGGACCCGGCCGCCCGCGAGCAGGTTGCGGCCGGTGGGCGTGGTGGGGCTGGTCGAGACGAGGAAGGTCTCGCCGTCCCACAGGAAGGAAAGCGGGACCAGGCAGGGGTTGCCGGCGGCGTCCGCAGTGGAGACCCAGACGTCGTTGTCGCGTTCGAAGCGCGCGAGGGTGTCCTTGAGGCGTACGACGTGTTCGCGCGGCGCCGCGACGGCCGCGACGGCCGCGGCAGGCTCTTCGGTGGTCTGCTCGGATTCCGTCGTGGTCTGCTCGGTCATGCGGGCGGGCTCCTGTCCGTGGGCCGGGGCGGCCCCGGCCGGGGCCGCCTCGGCCCACCTTGCCCCACCCGCACGGGAATTCGTACGGAAATACGCCGAAGGGGCGCGCCGCCGAGCGGTGCGCCCCTTCGGGTCGTGCGCGCCCCGGGGGTGTCGGCCCCCGGGGCTGGATCGGGTGGCGTCAGCCACCCAGCTCCTGGTGGCGGGCGGCGTGCGCGGCCGTCCCGTTCTCCGTCAGCGAGCCGTACAGGCGCAGGCGCGAGAAGCCGCCGTCCGGGAAGATGTCGATCCGGACGTGCGTGCCGACCGCCGGGGCGTCCAGCACGAAGCGGTGGTTGGTGTCGGGCTGCAGGCGGGTGCGCGGCAGGAACTCGGTCCACTCGCCCTCCTCGCCCGTCTTGATGGACAGCGAGGCCCAACCGGCCGAGTTGCCCTTGAGGTACGCGGTGTCGATCTCGACGGCGCGGATCTCGGACTCGGCGACGAGCTGGTAGCGGATCCAGTCGTTGCCGTTGTCACGGCGACGGGCGGTCTCCCAGCCGTCGTCCATCTTGCGGGAGCGGCCCGGGTTGATGGTGTTGGTCGGCGGGGAGTAGAAGCGGTTGGACGCGTCCTGGACCGCGCCGCCGTTCTCCAGCGCGACGACGTCGAAGGTGCCCAGCGTGGCGAGCCACTTCGGGTCCTGGGCGACCTCGCCGTAGACGCGCAGGCGGGCGATGCCGCCGTCCGGGTGCTGGTTGACGCGCAGGTGCGTGAAGCGCTGCTCGACGGTCACCTCGAAGCCGTTGGCCGCGTGGCCGCCGACCGGGGTGCGCGGGACCAGGGTCGTCCACTTCACGTCGTCACCCTGGAGCTCCTCCGGGGTCGGCGCGAGGGCGCCTTCCCAGTTGGTGCCCTCGATGGAGACGGCCTGCGGCATGTTGCCGCGGAAGTGGGCGGTGTCGACGACGATGCCGCGGATCACGCCGGGGGCGCCCAGGCGGACGAGCGCCCAGTCGTGGTCCTCGGCGGTCGGCCACGGCTGGTCGGCGGAGACACCGCGACGGCGGCGGGTCTCCCAGCCGTCCATGATCTTGCCCTTGTGACCGAAGTGCTCCGGGTCGAAGTGCCCGGCCTCGGCGATGAGCAGGTTCTCGCGCTGGGCGAAGAACTCGTCGTTCGCAGCGATGACACCGGCGCCCAGCTCACGGGCGGCGAGGTTCGCGTACTGGGTGAACGGGAAGTCCGCGGTGCGGTAGTCCGCGTACGGGTCGCCGCCTCCGTACGGGTTCGCGTTACCGGTGAAGGAGGGAATCGCCACTGTCAGTTCTGCCTTTCGAGGAGGAGGCCCGTGGGCTCGGTCGGGTTGCCGTGGTCGGCGATCTGCGTGCCGCGCAGCCAGGTGGACTTCACGACGCCGTGCAGGGTCTTGCCCGCGTACGCCGTCACCTGGTTGCGGTGGTGGAGTTCGGCCGGGTCCACGGTGAACGTTTCTTCGGGGGCCAGGACGGCGAAGTCGGCGTCGCGGCCGGCCTCGATCGCGCCCTTCTGCGCCAGTCCGGCGAGGGCGGCCGGGGCGGCGGACATCCAGCGGACGACGTCCTCGAGGGTGCGGCCGCGCTTGCGCGCCTCGGTCCAGATCGCGGGGAGGCCCAGCTGGAGGGAGGAGATGCCGCCCCACGCGGTGGCGAAGTCGCCGGTCTTCAGGTCCGCGGTGGAGGGCGAGTGGTCGGAGACGATGCAGTCGATCGTGCCGTCGGCGAGCGCGTCCCACAGGACGTCCTGGTTCGCGGCCTCGCGGATGGGCGGGCAGCACTTGAACTCGGTCGCGCCGTCCGGGACTTCCTCGGCGGTGAGGGTGAGGAAGTGCGGGCAGGACTCGACCGTGATCTGCACGCCCTCGGCCTTGGCGGCGGCGATCAGCGGGAGCGCGGAGGCGGAGGACAGGTGCAGGACGTGCACGCGGGCGTTCAGCCGCTTCGCCTGGGCGATCAGGTTCTGGATCGCGGTGTTCTCCGCGTCCTGGGGGCGGGAGGCCAGGAAGTCGGCGTACTTGGGGCCCGGGTTCTGCGGGGCGGACTCCAGGTGGTGCGGGTCTTCGGCGTGCACGATCAGCAGGCCGCCGAAGCCGGTGATCTCGGCGAGCGAGGTGGCCAGCTGCTCCTGGTCGAGCAGGGGGAACTCGTCGACGCCGGAGGGCGACAGGAAGCACTTGAAGCCGTAGACGCCGGCGTCGTGCAGCGGGCGCAGGTCCTTGACGTTGTCCGGCAGGGCGCCGCCCCAGAAGCCGACGTCCACGTGCGCCTTGGCACGGGCGACCTCCTGCTTGACGCGCAGGTTGTCGGTCGTGGTGGTGGGCGGCAGCGAGTTCAGCGGCATGTCGAGGATCGTGGTGATGCCGCCGGCCGCGGCGGCGCGGGTGGCCGTCCAGAAGCCTTCCCACTCGGTGCGGCCCGGGTCGTTCACGTGGACGTGGGTGTCGACCAGGCCGGGGAGCAGGACGTCGTCGCCGAAGTCCTCCAGCCGGGCTCCGGCCGGTACCTCGGCCTCGTACGCCAGCACGGCCGCGATCTTCCCGCCGGCGACGGCCACCGAGGCGGCACGCGTCCCCTCGGGGGTGATGACGCGCGTCGAGCGCAGTACCAGTTCCACAGCCACGTCGGACACCGGAACCTCCCCATCTACTTCCACAGAGCGAAATTCAACGTTCTGTTGACGGAGTCTTCACGGCGATGGAGAACCAGTCAAGAGCGCCCGGACGGACCACTGACACACCAGCACCGCAATTGGATGTTTCCACAGGATGGAATTAAGATTTCGCTATACAGAATGTAGCTACCACCACCGGGAGTCGGGCGGGTAACTTCGCGAGGACGTCCGCCCCCGGACATACCGCCTCTGACCGGCGGGGACGGCATCGCCCCTGCTCTAGGGCCGACGCCGACCGACCGGTAGGCTGCTTCCTTGCCTGCCAGCACCGAAAGGACCGCGCCGTGCCGACGTCCAGCGCCAGCACCACCGACGCTTCCGCCAAGCCCACCGCCGCCAGCGGTGGCGTCCAGTCCCTTGAGCGCGCCTTCGATCTGCTCGAACGAATGGCCGACGCGGGGGGCGAAGTCGGCCTGAGCGAGCTCTCCGCCGCCAGCGGTCTGCCGCTGCCGACGATCCACCGTCTCATGCGCACGCTCGTGGCGTGCGGCTATGTCCGCCAGCAGCCCAACCGACGTTACTCCCTCGGGCCGCGTCTGATCCGCCTCGGCGAGTCCGCGTCGCGGCTGCTGGGCACGTGGGCCCGCCCCTACCTGGCCCGCCTGGTCGAGGAGACCGGCGAGACGGCCAACATGGCCCTGCTCGACGGGGACGAGATCGTCTACGTCGCCCAGGTGCCGTCCAAGCACTCCATGCGCATGTTCACCGAGGTCGGCCGCCGGGTGCTCCCGCACTCCACGGGCGTGGGCAAGGCGCTCCTCGCGTACACCCCCGCCGAGGAGGTACGGGCCCTGCTCGCGCGCACCGGGATGCCGGCCGCGACCGAGAAGACCATCACCACGCCCGAGGGCTTCCTCGACGCGCTGGAGCAGGTCCGCAAGGTCGGCTACGCGGTCGACGACAACGAGCAGGAAATAGGAGTCCGCTGCCTCGCGGTCTCCGTGCCGAACTCGCCGACCGCCGCGGCGATCTCCATCTCGGGCCCCGCGGGCCGCGTCACGGAGGCCGTGGCCGAGTCGTTCGTGCCGATCCTGCAGGGCGTGGCCGCCGAGCTCTCGGTCGCGCTGGCGAACCAGAACCCCGCGTAGCGACCGGTTCCGTACGTACGAAGGCCCCGGCGCCCCTCACTACGGGGGCGCCGGGGCCTTTCCCCGTACGCGGGCTCAGGACGCCGGGACCCGCTCCGGCTCCGCGCCCTGGGTCAGCCGGCCGTCCGTCATGGTCGCCGTACGGTCCATCCGGTCCAGGTGGGCGTGGTCGTGCGTGACCAGCACGGTGGCCGTGGAGCGCTCCCGGGTCAGGGCGACCAGCAGGTCGAGGACCGCCGCGCCGCGCTCGTGGTCCAGGGCGCTGGTGGGCTCGTCGACGAGCAGCACGGCGGGCTCGTTCATCAGGGCCCGGGCGATGTTGATCCGCTGGCGCTGGCCGCCGGAGAGCTGGTGGGGGCGCTTGTCGGCCTTGTCGGCCAGGCCCACCGCGTCCAACAGCTCCAGCGCCCGCCGGCGCAGCGCGCGGGAGGGGCGGCCGGACAGGTGCGCCATGACCTGGAGCTGTTCGGCGGCGGTGAGCGAGGCGAGCAGGTTCGGCTGCTGGAAGACGATGCCGATCTTCTCCCGGCGCAGGGCCGCCTTCTCGGCGGCGCCGAGCCCGCCGCTGTCCGTACCGGCGACGACGACCCGGCCGGAGTCCGGGGTGACGAGGGTCGCGGCGACCGCGAGCAGGCTGGACTTGCCGGAGCCGGAGGGCCCGATCACCGCCGTCAGGGTGCCCGCGGGGACCTCCAGGCCGACCGCGTCGAGGGCGGTGAGCCTGCCGTCGCCGTCGGGGTAGGTGAGCGTGACGTCGTGCACGAGCAGGGTCATCGGGCGCTCCCGAGGGCGGTCAGCGGGTCTACGGCGGTGATCCGCCGGATGGACAGGGCGGCGCCGAGCGCGCCGAGCACGATCATGATCGCGGCGGGTGCGAGCACGGTGGCGGCGTCGAGGACGAAGGGCACGTCCCCGCCGCTGATCAGCGCGCCGAATCCGGCGGCGAGCGCGGTGCCCAGCCCGGTGCCGATGGCGAGCATGACCACGGCCTGGCCGAGGGCGTCCTTGAGGAGGTAGGGGGTGGAGGCACCCAGTGCCTTGAGGACGGCGATGTCCGCGCTGCGCTGGATCGTCCACACGGTGAAGAAGGCCCCTATGACGAGCGCGGAGATCGCGAAGAGGAAGCCGCGCATCAGCTGGAGCGAGCCGTTCTCGGCCTGGTACGAGCCTATGGCGCCGAGCGCCTCGTCCACGGTCTGGGCCTTGGTGCCGGCCGCCTTGTCCGCGGCGGCGAGGTCCGCGTTCCCGTTCGCGTTCCCGTTCGCGGAGACGGCGACGACGGTGGCGAGGGTGTCGATGGAGGTGCCGGGGTTCCCGATGCGCTGCCAGTCGTTCAGGTCCATCCAGACGACGGGCGTGTGGCTGTAGGCGGCGGTGCCGGAGACGGCGGCCACGGTCAGTTCGAGCGGGCCGATCTTGAGCCTGCCGCCCGCGCCGAGCCCGCCGAGCTCCTTGGCGGCCTTCTCGGTGAGGACCACCTGGCCCTGGGTGAGGCCGGCCCCGCGCGGGGCGAGCCGGCCGGCCGCGTCCACGCCGAAGACGGAGACCGCGGCGGTCCGCTCACCCGCGGCGGCGTTGGTGGTGCGGATGCCGAGCGGCTCCGCGGCGCTCACCCCGGGCGTCCGGCTCCAGGCCTGCCAGGCGCTCTCCGGCACCTGGGAGTTGGTGAACGACACCTTCTGGTCCCCGGCCGGTGCGGCGAAGGCCAGGTGCGTGGCGGGCAGACCGGTGATGGCCGAGATGTTCTCCCTGGCCAGGCCGGAGGTGAGCCCGGACAGCAGACCGACCAGCAGCGTGATCAGCAAGACGACCGAGCCCATGAGGGCGAAGCGGCCCTTGGCGAACCGTAGATCTCTCCATGCGACGAACATGTCCCCCACCTTGGTCGTCCGCGTGGACACAAGGCATCGCGCCACGGTAGCGATCCTCGGATCGAAGGGCGCACGCCGACATCAAACTTTTGGTTGACCGGGGGTGCGCGGGCCCCACTTACGCTGGTCGGAACATGGCTGTTCTGAATCCCCCCGCCTCGCGCCCCCTCACCCCCGTCTCCCGAGTGCTGCGGCTGTGCCTGCACGCGCTGCTCTTCGGGCTGCTCGCGCTGGCCGCCGGCCGGGCCGTCGCCGACTCCGCGCCCCTGGCCGGCTGGGTGGTCGCCGCCTGCGCGCTGTCGGCCGCCGTGTACGCGGCCGGCGTACGGGCCCCCTCGGTGCACGGCTCGCCGCGCGCCGGGGCCCTGTGGTTGGCCGCGCTGGGCGCCGCGTGGGTGGCGCTGCTCGTGGTCTCGCCGGACGGGCTGTGGGTCGCCTTCCCGCTGTACTTCCTGGAGCTGCACCTGCTGCGGCTGCGCTGGGGCGTCGCGGCCGTCGCGGTGACGGCCTGCGCGGCCATCGCCGGCTTCCTCGGGCACAGCAGCGCGGTGACCCCGGGGGCCTTCCTGGGACCGCTGCTGGGCGGGGCCGTGGCCGTGGCGACCGTGCTGGGCTACCAGGCCCTGTACCGGGAGAGCGAGCGGCGCCGCGAGCTGATCGAGGAGCTCATCGCGACCCGGGCCGAGCTGGCCGCGGCGGAGCGTGGCGCCGGGATCCTCGCCGAGCGGGAGCGCCTGGCCCGGGAGATCCACGACACCCTGGCCCAGGGTCTGTCCTCCATCCAGCTGCTGCTGCGGGCGGCGGAACGGGCTCTCTCCGAAGGTTCGGCGAGTGGTGCGCGCCCGGCTCCGGTGGCCGCGGAAACGGCCCGCGCCGAGGCGGGGGCCGGGAGCGGGGCCGGGAGCGGGGCCGAGGCCTCCGGAGGGCGGGCGGCGGCACTGGCGCACATCGCCCGGGCGCGGGAGGCCGCGCAGGAGAACCTCGCCGAGGCGCGTCGCTTCGTACGGGCCCTCACGCCGCCGGACCTGGAGCACGGGTCGCTCGCCGGCGCGCTGGAGCGGCTGTGCGCGGGGGTGCCGGGGCCGCGGGTGCGGTTCTCGCTGAGCGGCGGCCCGCGGGAGCTGCCGACGCCCTACGAGGTGGCCCTGCTGCGGATCGCCCAGTCGGCGCTGGCCAATGTGGTCCGCCACGCGCGGGCGGACCGCGCCGAGATCACGCTGACCTTCATGGACGCCTCGGTGACCCTGGACATCGTCGACGACGGGCAGGGCTTCGACCCTTCCTCGGCCGCGTCCGGTGCCGGCCACGGCCACGGCGACGGCGGCTTCGGGCTGCCCGCCATGCGCTCGCGCGCCGAGACCCTGGGCGGGCTGTTCACCGTGGAGTCGGACCCGGGCCAGGGCACCGCCGTGGCCGTCACCCTGCCCCTGCCCCTGGAGGCGTCCCGATGACGATCCGGCTGCTGCTCGCCGACGACCACCCGGTGGTCCGGGCCGGGCTGCGCGCGGTGCTGGACACCGAACCGGACTTCGCGGTGGTCGCCGAGGCCGCGACGGCCGAGCGGGCGGTGGAACTGGCGGCGGTCGAGTCGGTCGACGTGGTCCTGATGGACCTCCAGTTCGGCCCCGGCATGCACGGCTCCGCGGCGACGGCCCTGATCACCGCCCGCCCGGGCGCGCCGCGGGTGCTGGTGCTGACCACGTACGACACGGACGCGGACATCCTGGCGGCGGTGGAGGCGGGCGCCTCGGGCTACCTGCTCAAGGACGCCCCGCCCGAGGAACTGGCGGCGGCCGTACGCACCGCCGCCGCGGGCCAGTCGGCGCTGGCCCCGGCGGTGGCGCTGCGGCTGATGGACCGGATGCGGACGCCTGCGGAGGCGTTGACGAAGCGGGAGCTGGAGGTGTTGCAGCTGGTCGCGGACGGGCTGTCGAACCAGCAGATCTCGAAGAAGCTGTTCCTCAGCCAGGCCACGGTCAAGTCCCACCTGGTGCACATCTACGCCAAGCTCGGCGTCGACTCCCGCACCTCTGCCGTCGCGGCGGCCGCCACCCGCCGCCTGATCCGCACCCCGTAGCCGGGGCCAGGCTCCGCCCGGCGGCGAACGCGTACTTCCGGCCCCGGGCCCGGTGAGGGACGCCCTACGCCACCCAGTGCGGCCGCTCCACCGCCGACGGCAGCGGGACCCCGTCGTGGAAGGCGCTCGCGAGGCGGCGTACGCCCTCGTCCAGCCGGTCGGCGGGCAGGGTGTACGGGATGCGGAGCCGGTGTTCGAAGGTGCCCGGGTCCACGCCGAAGCGGGCGCCGCGGCCGATGTGCACGCCGACGGCCGCGGCCCGTTCGGCCAGGGCTGAGCTGACCGGCTCCCCGAGGTCCACCCAGAGCGAGAGCCCGCCCGGCGGGAGCTGCCAGGACCACTCGGGGGTGTGCCGCTGGAGCGACTGTACGAGGGCCTCGCGCTGGATCCGCAGCTGTGCGAGCCGTGCGGGCAGGGAGCGGTCGAGGTCGTCGAGCAGCGGGAGGGCGACCAGCTGGTCGAGGACCGAGCCGGTCATGTCCGCCGCGACCCGTACGGCCGTCAGCTCGGTGATCATCTTCGCGGTGGCCCGGATCCAGCCGACCCGCAGGCCGCCCCAGTGGGTCTTGCTCAGCGAGCCGATGGTGATCACGTGGTCGGCGCCGCCGCGCGGGGCGAGCGAGGCCATGGGCGCGGGCGCGGGCACGTCCAGCGCGATGTCGGCGATGGTCTCGTCGACCACCAGCCAGCTCCCGGTGGCCCGGGTCGCCGCGAGCAGCCGCAGCCGCTGCTCCGGCGGCATGAGGCTGCCCGTCGGGTTCTGGAAGTCGGGGATCACGTACGTCAGCCGCGGCACGGTCTGGCGCAGCGTGGACTCGGCGATCTCCATGTCCCAGCCGGCGTCGGAGACGGCTATGGAGCCGGTGCGCAGCCGGGCGTGGCGCAGGGCGTCGAGGGCGTTGGCGTAGGTCGGGTTCTCGGTGACGACCCGGTCCCCGGCCCGGCACAGCAGGCTCACGACCAGCGCGAGGGCCTGCTGTGCCCCGGCCGTGACGAGGATCTGCTCGGGGCGCGTGGGCAGCCCGCGCCGGGTGAACCGGTCGGCGACGGCGGTGCGCAGGTCGGGCAGGCCGAAGGGATGGTAGCCGGGGTTGCGGGCGAGCCGGGGCAGCCTCGGCGCGGCCCATGCCAATGCCTCGGCGAGGCTGCCTTCGGGGGCGCCCATGGCGGCGATGGCCAGGTCGACTCCGGGGTCGTCGTCGGCGCTGTAGCCGCCCGCCCCGAGGAGGACGTGGCCGCCGACGGGGCGGTGGCCGTCGGGGAGTTCGGTCCAGGTGCCGGAGCCGCGCCGGCTGCGGACGTAGCCGCTCTCGCGCAGCAGGTCGTAGGCGCCGGTGACGGTGGCCCGGCTGGCGCCGACGGCTTCGGCGAGCTCGCGCTCGGCGGGCAGCCGTACGTGCAGGGCGATGCGGCCGTCGAGGATCAGGGTGCGCACGGCGTCGGCGAGCGTCCGGTAGCCGGGGCGGGCCAGGACCTCGGCGGGGAGCAGTGCCGCGAGCTGGCGGCTGCCGATGGTTCTGTCCGCTGTGTGGACCACTCGCCCGTTTGCCATGCCAACCTCCCCTGATTGGCTCTGACGGCCAGGCCAATCGAGGACCAGACTCGCGGTATTGGCCCCCGATTGGCAAGGAGACGCCGAGATGTTGACCGACCGTGACGAACGTGCCCTGCTGGCTGCCGCCGAGAACCGGATCGCCGACCCGCTGCGCATCGGGGCCGCGCTGGCCTCCGTACGCGATGCCCTGACGCGGCGCCCGAAGGAACGCGGATCCGCGCGGGAGCGAGAATCGGTGACATGCCGGCCAACACAGACTCCCCCGCCCCCACCGCTCCAGCAGCCGATCCACCGGTGATCGCGGGTCTCCTCCTCGCGGCCGGGGGCGGCCGCCGCCTCGGCGGCCGCCCCAAGGCCCTGCTCCCCTACCGCGGGCGCCCGCTGGTCGAGAACGCCGTACGGGTGCTGCGCGAGGCGGGCTGCGGGCCGGTGCACGTGGTCCTCGGCGCCTCCGCGGCCGAGGTCCGCGAGCGGGCCGACCTGGCCGGCTGCCTGGTCGTGGACAACCCGGACTGGGCGGAGGGGATGGGCTCCTCCCTGCGGGTCGGCCTCGCCTCGCTGGCCGGTACGGGCGCGAGCGCGGCCCTGGTCTCGCTGGTGGACCAGCCCGGCATCGGCCCGGCAGCCGTGGCCCGGGTCAGGGAGGCGTACCGCTCCCCGGCGAGCCTGGTGGCGGCGGCGTACGACGGGGAGCGCGGCCATCCCGTGCTGTTCGGGGTGGACCGGTGGGCGGACATCGCGGCGACGGCGACGGGTGACAAGGGCGCGCGGGTGCACTTGACACGACATGCCGGGGAGCTCGTCCTGGTGGAGTGCTCGGACATCGCGGAGGCCTTCGACATCGACACCCCGTCCGACCTGGCCCGTCTGACCTGAGCACGGTGTGACGATAGTGGCACTGAGGGCCACGGGAGAGTGGAATCTGTCGACCCAGAGAATCTCGACATCAACAAACCATTGAACTTCCACCATGAGGAAATTACTATCCACTGGTCAGAAGCGCCCTGAACCACAGACGGCGCCCGCGACCGTATTCCGGAACTCTCCACACCCGACGGCACTGCGTGCCGTCCAGCGCGAGCATTCCCCCGCGGCCGCCAGGCACCGCCGCTGAAGGAGTGACAGATATGTCCGCACCAGCGCCGTCCCCGCTGGCCATCGTCGACGCCGAGCCCCTGCCCCGGCAGGACGAGGTCCTCACCGAAGCGGCTCTCGCCTTCGTTGCGGAGCTCCACCGGCGGTTCGCCCCCCGTCGCGCCGAGCTCCTCGCCCGCCGCGGCGAGCGCCGTGCCGAGATCGCCCGGACCTCCACCCTCGACTTCCTCCCGGACACCGCACAGGTCCGCGAGGGAGACTGGAAGGTCGCCCCGGCCCCGGCCGCGCTGAACGACCGCCGTGTGGAGATCACCGGTCCGACGGACCGCAAGATGACCATCAACGCCCTGAACTCGGGCGCCAAGGTCTGGCTCGCCGACTTCGAGGACGCTTCGGCTCCCACCTGGGAGAACGTCGTCCTCGGCCAGCTCAACCTGATCGACGCCTACGAGCGCCGCATCGACTTCACCGACGCCCGCACGGGCAAGGCGTACGCCCTCAAGCCCGCCGAGCAGCTGGCGACCGTGGTCATGCGCCCGCGCGGCTGGCACCTCCAGGAGCGCCACCTGCAGTTCGAGGGCGCCCCGGCCTCCGGCTCGCTGGTCGACTTCGGCCTGTACTTCTTCCACAACGCGCAGCGCCTGATCGACCTCGGCAAGGGCCCGTACTTCTACCTGCCGAAGACGGAGTCGCACCTGGAGGCCCGCCTCTGGAACGAGATCTTCGTCTTCGCCCAGGACTACGTCGGCATCCCGCAGGGCACCGTCCGCGCGACCGTCCTCATCGAGACGATCACCGCCGCGTACGAGATGGAGGAGATCCTCTACGAGCTGCGCGACCACGCGGCGGGCCTGAACGCCGGGCGCTGGGACTACCTCTTCTCCATCGTCAAGAACTTCCGCGACGGCGGCGAGAAGTTCGTCCTGCCGGACCGCAACGCGGTGACGATGACAGCCCCGTTCATGCGGGCGTACACCGAACTGCTGGTCCGCACCTGCCACAAGCGCGGCGCGCACGCCATCGGCGGCATGGCGGCCTTCATCCCGTCCCGCAAGGACGCCGAGATCAACAAGGTCGCCTTCGAGAAGGTCAAGGCCGACAAGGACCGCGAGGCCGGCGACGGCTTCGACGGCTCCTGGGTCGCCCACCCCGACCTGGTCCCGATCGCGATGGCCTCCTTCGACGCGGTGCTCGGCGAGAAGCCGAACCAGAAGGACCGCCTGCGCGAGGACGTCTCGGTGGCCCCGGGCGAGCTCATCGCGATCGACTCCCTGGACGCGAAGCCCACGTACGAGGGCCTGCGCAACGCGGTCCAGGTCGGCATCCGCTACATCGAGGCGTGGCTGCGGGGCCTCGGCGCCGTCGGCATCTTCGGCCTGATGGAGGACGCCGCCACCGCGGAGATCTCGCGCTCGCAGATCTGGCAGTGGATCAACGCCGGCGTCGTGTTCGAGAACGGCGAGACGGCCACGGCCGACCTGACCCGCAAGATCGCGGCCGAGGAACTGGCCGCCATCCGCGCCGAGGTCGGCGACGAGGCGTTCACCTCCGGCAAGTGGCAGCAGGCCCACGACCTCCTGCTCCAGGTCTCCCTGGACGCGGACTACGCGGACTTCCTGACGCTCCCCGCGTACGACCAGCTCGTCGGCTGACGATGTCGTCCCTCGGCTGACCTCGCACAGCGGCCGAACCGACCGGCTCCGCCCCCGCTGCCCAACGGCACGGGGGCGGAGCCGTTCCCGTAGGCCGGCGTTCCATGCCCGCGTCGCCCCCGGCTCACCCGGGCGGCGGCGGGCAGGCGCCTGCCGGCTCCTCGGTCGGAACGAGCCGGACCTCGTCCGCGGGCTCCTTCAGCGGGGCGTCCGTGTCGGTGTTCCACAGCAGGGCCATGCCGTCGGCGACGCCGAAGAACAGGTACGGCCGTGCCGGGTCGAGCAGGCCTCCCTCGGCGTTGAGTTCGGCCACCGGGACGGTCGGCTGCACGCACATCCAGTCCGGCTTCACCCCGAAGTACGAGGGCGCCTGGCGGCGCTGCTCCGCGGCGGCCTTCGTCGCCTCGACCGCCCGGGCCGCGTTGTCGAGGGCCAGTCCCCCGAGCGAGACGACGACCCCGACGTAGAGCAGGACGTACGTCAGCACGTTCAGGTGCTCCCCGGGCCGGGTGAACGGGAAGTGGAGGTGCTTGGCGATCCCCCACAGCGCGGGACCCAGCAGCCCCACCCCGAGATACGACACCAGCTTCGCCCCGGCCGCGACCTGCCACAGTCCGGGGACGTCGAGTTCGTCCGGGGTGAGGTCGAGACCGTCCCCGTACAGTCCGTGCAGCACCGAACCGGAGGCGACGACCAGCCCGGTCACCAGGGTCACCGCGAGCGGCACGGTGGCCGTGAGCCATTCCGTCCAGGTGGTCCACTGACGCACCAGCAACCAGATCCCGACCACGGTCACGGCCACCGCCGCATCGAGCAGCATCGCCCGCGGCGTCCACCCGCCGAAGCCGGGCCCCCGCACCCACACCAGGCTCAGCAGCAGGACGGCAGCGGCGCAGCCGCCCGCGAACCCGAACAGGCGCCCCCGCGACGCGAAGAACCGGGTGGCGCAGACCAGCGCCCGTACGAGGCAGCCGCAGCCGATGGCCAGGAACACCCAACGCGCCGGACCGTGGAGCTGCCGGAAGCAGCCGACGGTGAACGCCATCGCGAGCAGCCAGCCGAACATCCGCGCAAGGCGCCGGTTGAACTCGTCCTCGCGCGGCAGCTCGATCTCGCGCATCCCGCGCCTCGGGGACATCCGCACGTCGAGGTCCGCCCGGGCGGGCGCGCCGCCCGGCAGGCCCATCCGGGCCAGGCGCCTGGCCTCCGACGGAGTACCGAGCGCGATGGACCCGGTGTCGTACCGGCCTGCCCGCTCCGCGGCGCGGATCCGGCCACCCACAGCACGCCGCGGGTCCGGCCGGTGGGCCGTGGTGTGGGAGCGGTACTCCTCCAGCTGCTCACGGTCGGTGTCCACCAGCTCGGTGCGGCGTACGTACATCTCCAGTACCGCCGTCCGCGCCAGCCTGCGGACCCGCCAGCCGGCCGCGCGCTCGGTCCGGCCGTTGCGCGCCCCGAAGAACCGGACCTCGACGACGAACAGCCGCGCCCCGGGATCCGCGGTGAGCACTCCGGCGGACGGGCCCTCGCCCCGCTCGAATTCGTCGACGACGGGCCAACCCTGAAGGGCGAACTGAGCCCTGGCCTCCTCGAAGTCCCGCTGCTCACCCCTGACTTCGACCAGGGTGAGCACCCGTTGATCACACCGTCGCCGCATCACCGGGCGACTGTACGGGGGACCGGCCATGGTCCGCCGGCAATTCGGCCACGTAGGCGGAGTGCGGAGGAGGAACACGGGCGGACCGAACGATCGATCGGTCGTTACTCGTTCGTAACTTGCCTGTACCTAGCGGTAACAAGCGGCGGCGTGGCACCTTTCCGTTGCCACCGGCCGGCGGTACCCCCACTTCACAGCCACGCGACGGAGTCGTTGCCGACTTCGGCGTGGCCGAACGCAGGAGTTCCGCAGTGATCGGATTCCGCACCGCAAGCAAGGGCCGGGACCGCCGTCGTGTGCGACGACTGGCCGGGGCCGGGATGGTTCTGCCGCTCGCCGTCGGCGCGCTGCTGGCCGGCGGGGCCGGCACGTCCGCCGCCAGTTCCGGGAGCGGCCCCACCGCCGTCGTCTCCATGGGCGACAGCTACATATCCGGTGAGGCCGGGCGTTGGAAGGGCAACAGCCTGACCAATACCGGGAGTCGCAACGGGACCGACCGGGCCTGGGTCAGCGGCAGCGTGTACGACCCGGCCAAGGTGTACGGGACCACCGCCGGCGGGTGCCACCGCTCGGACTCCGCCGAGGTCCGCAGCGCCGGGGCGATCGCCGACGTGGCGGTGAACCTCGCCTGCTCCGGGGCGATCTCGCAGAACGTGTTCCGTGCGGCCAACGGCGGTGTGGCCTTCAAGGGCGAGGCCCCGCAGGCCGATCAGCTCGCCGCGGTGGCCGCGAGCCACGACGTCAAGGTCATCGCGCTGTCCATCGGCGGGAACGACCTCGGCTTCGCCGACATCATCAAGAAGTGCGCGCTCGACTTCAGCCTCTGGTACTCCTACTGCTACGACGACCAGCAGGTCGCGGTGGACGGGAAGATCGACGCGGCGATGGCCGGCGTCGGGAAGTCCGTGGACGAGATCCGGGCCGTGATGCGCGCGGCCGGGTACGCCGACTCCGCGTACCGGATCGTGCTCCAGTCCTACCCGTCGCCGATCCCGCGCGGCGCGGAGAACCGGTACACGCAGAGCGACTGGAGCCGGCTCAACACCGGTGGCTGCCCCTTCTGGAACCGGGACTCGGACTGGGCGCGGGACTCGCTCGTGCCGCAGATCGCGAACCGCATCAAGGGGGTCGCCGCGGCCAAGGGCGTGCAGTTCCTGGACCTGCGGGACATGCTCCAGGGCCGCGAGGTGTGCGCCAAGACCAGCAAGCTGGTGAGCTCCACGGTGCCGGCCTCGGCGCAGACGAGCGAGTGGGCGCGCTGGATCGACAGCAGCGAGACCCAGAGCCTGGTCCAGGAGTCCATGCACCCGAACCACTACGGCCAGCAGGCGGCCGGCCGCTGCCTGGCGCTGACCGTCGCCCAGCCCGCGAGCTCCGGTGTCAGCTGCAAGAACACCGCCGGCGGGGACGCGACGGGGATGTACCTGACCCCGGCCTCGTAGTCCGCACCCGCCGTAGCCGGGCCGTAGCCGGGCCGTGGCCCGGCCACGGCCCGGTCCTACATGGATTCGTCGAGGACGGACAGGACGTTCCCCGCCGGGTCCTTGAACCAGGCGATGACGGGCCCGCCGCCCTCGCGGACGATGCCCTTGTCGTCGGTCTCGAACCCTTCATAGCGCTCGAAGCGGACGCCTTTCGCGGTGAGGTCGTCGACCGCCTTCTCCACGTCGTCCACGGGGAAGTTGAGGATCGTGAAGCTCGCGGCCTCGTGGTTGTCCTTCGGGTAGACCAGCACCTTCGTGTCGCCCGCGAGGTGCAGGACGAGGTGCCCCATCCGCTCCTCCTCGGTGACGCGCAGCCCGAGCGTGCCGCCGTAGAACTCCTTCGCCTTGCCCAGGTCGTCCACCGAGAAACCGCTGAACGCCTTGGTGTTCTCGAACATGGTCACTACCTCGATCCGACGCACCCCGGTTCCCATTTTCCCCCCGGGCTCGCAGGCCGTCGACCGGGAAATGGGATGATCGCCCCGGCCCCGGCCGGCATGCTCTCGCGCATGGCAGTCCGCAGCGCACGTCCCAGTCTGTACATCTCCGTCGACATCGAGGCCGACGGACCCATTCCCGGACCGTATTCGATGATCAGCTTCGGGGCCGCCGTCGCCGGCCGGCAGGACGGCGGTTCGTATACGGCCGCCGATCCGGAAGACCGGACCTTCTACCGGGAGCTCCGGCCGATCAGCGACGAGTTCGTGCCCGAGGCGCTCGCCGTCAGCGGACTGGACCGGGACCGGCTGGTACGGGAGGGCGCGGATCCGGCACTCGCCATGGCGGAGTTCCGCACCTGGGTGCGGGAGGTGTCGGCGGAGGCGGGCGCGCAGCCGGTGATGTGCGGCTACCCGGCCTCCTTCGACTGGACCTTCCTGTACTGGTACCTGATGCGGTTCGGCGGGGACAGTCCCTTCGGCCACTCCGGCTGCCTGGACATGAAGACCCTGTACGCGACGAAGGCGCGCGTGCCCCTGCGCGCCGCGGTCAAGGGACGGATGCCGCGCGAACTGCTCTCCTCGCGCCGGCACACGCACCACGCGCTCGACGACGCCGTGGAGCAGGCCGAGCTGATGAGCAACCTGATGCTCTGGACGCCCTGACCCCGGCCCGGCGGTGCCCGCTCAGAGTTCCGGGAGCAGCCGGTGGAGCGGGGTGCGGGAGCCCTCACGGTAGGCCGAGCGGAAGGCCTCCGGGGTGAGCCGGGCGCGCAGGAGCCCTTCGGCGCGGGGTGCGCGGGCGGCCGGCGGCCGGGTGCGGGCGACCGATCCGAGCAGCCGCGCGGCCTCGACGTAGTGCCCCTGGTCCGCCTCCAGTTCGGCGAGCAGCGCCGCCGAGAAGGCCTGGCCCAGGTGGTCCCCGAGGGCGAGCTGCGTCCGCAGGGCGTGCAGGAGCCCGGCCCGGGCCGCCGCCGGGCGGCCCTCGTGGCGGTGGACCAGCGCGTGGGCGAATCCGGTCCAGGAACCGGCCCAGGGGTCGGCGGGGCCGCCTGACGGGTCGGCGGGGCCGCCGGGCCGACCGACCGACAGCCCCTCCTCGACCGGGACGGAAGCCGGATCGGTGTACGCGAGGGCCATGGTGTGCGCTGCCCGGAGCGCCTCCCGGCCGGGGCCGAACTCCGGCTCTCCGGGCAGCAGTTCCAGCCCGTCCCGGTACTCAGCGGCGGCGTCCTCGTAGCGGTCCTCCCACAGGGCGATCGTGCCCCGCACGTGCGCGAGGTAGGCCAGGCAGGTGTCCTCCCCCTCCTGTACGGCCGCGCTCCACGCCTCGACCAGCTGGGGGTCCCCCCGGCCGGAGGTGGCGGGAGGAGCGGCGCCGTCCGCCTCGCCGCAGCTCGCCACCAGCCACGCCGCCAGCCACAGCGCGCGGGCCGGCCGCGGCGCGGGGTGCAGCGCCAGGGCCCGTTCCACATGGCGCCGGCCCTCCTCCATCAGCCCGCACGCCGACCACAGGAACCACAGCGACACCGCGATCTCCAGGGCCGCGGCGGGCCCCGGCGCGGACAGCGGGTTCATCGCCACCCGCAGCTCCGGCAGCTCCCGTACGGCCAGCGCCCGCGCCTCCCGCTGCGCCCCCTCCCGCCACAGCTGCCCCGCCCGCTCGGCCAGCACCCGGCAGCGCTCGTGGTGGCGCCGGGCGGCGGTCGCCCCGTCCCCGGCCGGGCCGTGCGCGAGCAGCCGGGCCGCGTGCGCCCGTACGGACAGCGGCAGCCGGTAGCGACCGGGCCCGCCGTCCGCGAGCAGGGCGGGGGCGAGGTCCCGCAGCGCCTCGGCCGCGTCCTCCCGGGTGAGCGCGCCGAAGCCGCACACCTCGGCGGCGGCCGCCGGATCGAAGGAGCCGGCGAAGACGGAGAGCCGCTCCCGCAGCAGCCGTTCGGCGGGCGGGGCCAGCCGGTACGAGCGCTCCGCGTCCACGCGCGTCCCCCGGCCCGCGCCGCCCGCGAGGAAGGTCAGCGGGTCCGCGGCCAGCCGTCGCAGGGCCTGGCCGGGGGCGTACTGGTGCGCGCGCCCCGCGGCGAGCTCCAGCGCGCCCGGGATTCCGTCGAGGGCCCGGCACAGGGCCGCCACGGCGCCGGCGTTGCGTTCGGTGAGCTCGAAGAAGGGGTCGGCGCCCCGGGCCCGCTCCTCGTAGAGGCGTACGGCCGCGTACCCGGCGATTTCGGCCACGGGCATCCGCCGGGCCGCATCGAGGGGCGCCGCCGGCAGCGACAACGGCGGCACGGCCGACGCGGCCTCCTCCCGGAGCCCGAGGCGACGCTGCGAGGTGGCCAGAATCCGCAGCCCCGGCAGCCGGGCGAGCAGCCGTCCCGCCAGGGCCCCGGCCTGCCGGCCGAGCTGCTCGCAGCCGTCCAGCACCAGCAGCGCCTCGCGTCCCGCGAGCGCGGCGAGGAGCTCGCCCTCCAGCTCGGGCAGCCGCCGCGGAGCCGGCCGGGCCAGGTCGACCCAGCGCGCGTCGATGCCGTCACTGCCGGTCAGGGAGCGGACGGTGCGTACGGCGAGCCGGGTCTTGCCGATGCCGGCCGGGCCGGTGAGGGTGACCAGGCGCTCGCCCGCGAGCAGCTTCGCGACGGCGGCCGTCTCCCGTTCGCGCCCGATGAAACTGGACAGTTCCGCCGGCACAGTCTGGCGCATGCCCGAGCCGGCCTCTCCCACAGATCCTCCCCCGATGTCCGACACGTTCCTACAACGGCCCGGTTGAGCTGTTGAATGCAGGAAGAGAGATGATCGGCCGAAAGTCCGGTTGACCGAACGGCTACCGGGAGATCCACCAGGTGAGGGTGATGAAGTCGGCCATTTCCGCCATGGACGACATGGACCGGGCGCTCGTCCACGCACTGCAGCTCGCGCCGCGCGCGAGCTGGGAGCGGCTGGGACCCGTGCTCGGCGCGCGCCCCGACACCCTCGCGCGCCGCTGGGAGCGGCTGACGGAGGCCGGCGAGGCGTGGATCAGCGGGATCGGGCTGCGCACGGGCGGCCGGCCGCCCCACATGGCCTGGGTGGAGGTCATCTGCGCCGCCGGCACCTCGCCGGCGGTCGCCGACACCCTGGTGGACGACGCGCACGCCCTCGCGGTGGAGCACAGCACCGGCGGACGTGACCTGATGGTCTTCGTCGCGGTGCCGGACCTGCACGCGCTGTACCGGTACCTGTCCTTCCGGGTGCAGCGGGTCCCCGGGGTCGTCTCCACCCGGTCCTCGGTGGTCACCGCCGTGCACTACGCCCCCGACCGCTGGCGCCTGGACCAGCTGACCCCGGCGCAGACCGACCGGCTGACCGGGCGGACCGGACGGACCCGCCGCCCGCCGGGCGGACCCGCCTCGCCTGCGCCCCTCGCCGGCGCCTCGATGTCGGAGGAGGAACGGCCGCTCGTGCTGGCGCTGGCCGCGGACGCGCGGCGCAGCGTGGCCTCGCTGGCGCGGGAGTTCGAGATGAGCGAGTCGACCGTACGCAGGCGACTGGCCCGCCTGGAGGCGGGGCACAGCCTGCGCTTCAGCAGCGCGCTCGCCTCGGGGCTGTCGGGGTGGCCGGTCGCGGCGACGGTGTGGGCGGAGGTGCCCGAGTACGAGGTCGCGGACTGCGCGGCGGCGGCCGCGGGGCTGCGCGAGACCCGGACGTGCATGTCCGTCAGCGGGCGCTGGAACTTCATGATCAGCGCGCGGTTGCGGACGGTGGAGGACCTCTCCCGCTACACCGCCGACCTCTCGCGGCGGCTGCCCGGGCTGCGCATCACGGACTCGGCCGTGTCGCTGCACGTGCGCAAGTCGGAGGCGCAGGAGTTGGACCACCACGGCCGTCGGATCCGGACGGTGCCGCCGGACATCTGGGCGGAGCCCGCGCCGGACGCCTCCGGCGTGGTCTGACGGACGTACCGACAGACGGGCGTACGGACAGGCGGGCGCGGAGCCCGTACGGAAACGGCGGTGCGCACGCCACGCCCGCAGTGGGTGGCGTGCGCACCGCCGTACGCTCCGGCGGACCGGTCAGTGGATCGGCACCGGTTCCGGGCCGGCCGTGGCCGCGCCCTTCCTGGCGCCGAGGTGGTTGAAGGCCAGGTTGAGCAGGATCGCGACCACGCAGCCGGTGCTGATGCCGGAGTCGAGGACGACCAGGAGGTCCTTCGGGAAGGCGTGGTAGAACTCCGGCGCGGCGATCGGGATCAGGCCGATGCCCACGGAGGCGGCGACGATCAGGGCGTTCTCGCCCTTCTCCATGGCCGCCCCGGCCAGGGTCTGGATTCCGCTGGCCGCGACCGAGCCGAAGAGGACGATGCCGGCGCCGCCGAGCACGGGCAGCGGGACCACGCCGATGACGGAGGCCGCCATCGGGCACAGGCCGAGCAGGATCAGGATGCCGCCGCCGGCGGCGACGACGAACCGGCTGCGGACCTTCGTCATGGCGACGAGCCCGATGTTCTGGGCGAAGGCGCTGCACATGAACCCGTTGAACAGCGGGCTGATCGCGCTGCCGAGGGTGTCGGCGCGCAGGCCGCCCTCGATGGTCTTGGCGTCCGCCGGACGGCCGACGATCTTGCCGAGCGCCAGGATGTCGGCGGTGGACTCGGTCATGCAGACGAGCATCACGATGCACATCGAGATGATCGCGGCGACCTGGAACTGCGGGATTCCGAAGTGGAAGGGGCTCGGGAAGCCCACCACGGAGGCGTTCTTGACGGCGTCGAAGCTCGTCATGCCCAGCGGAAGCGCGATGAGCGTGCCCGCGACCAGTCCGAGCAGGATGGAGATCTGCTGGAGGAAGCCGCGCAGGAACTTGCGCATGAGCAGGACGATCACCAGGGTGAGGGCCGCCATGCCGATGTTCCGCATCGAGCCGTAGTCGGTGGCGGTGCGGTTCCCGCCCTGCGACCAGTTGAAGGCGACGGGCAGGAGCGAGACGCCGATCAGGGTGATGACCGTGCCCGTGACGACCGGCGGGAAGAACCGGACGAGTTTGCCGAAGTAGGGGGCGGCGAAGAAGCCGATTATTCCGGCGACGATGATCGCGCCGAAGATGATGGGGATGGCGTTGTCCCCCTCCCCCTTTCCGATGGCGATCATCGGGGTCACGCCGGCGAACGAGACGCCGTTGACGAAGGGGAGTTTGGCGCCGATCTTCCAGAACCCGAGGGTCTGGAGGAGCGTCGCGAGGCCTGCGGTGAAGAGCGAGGCGCCCATCAGGAAGGCGGTCTGGGTGGCGGAGAGGCCCACGGCGGGGCCGACGATCATCGGCGGGGCGACGACACCCGCGTACATGGCGGCCACGTGCTGAAGACCGCTGGTGAACATTTTCAGCGGGGGCAGGGTCTCGTCGACCGGGTGTTTCTCCCCTGAGTCGCCTGAGACTTGCGGTACTGCGACTGCGTCTTTGCGAAACCTGGGCACCTGGGCCACGGCTTCCTCCGAACTGTTGAACACGTCGGCAGGGACGGGTTGTGTCTGGGAGGTGATGCGAATGCGAGTCGAGCCTGTATGGAGTTGTGAGTGGTGCGAATGCTTTTCCCAAGGGGTGCGGAAACGTCCACGGAAACGATTCGCCCAAACCGTCCCGCAGTTGATTTCGCGCATGGCGAAGCCGCCGGTCGTGCACATGATGAATCCAGTGGCAGAGCCATGGATGGAGCCACGGGATGAAACCAGTGGCGAGAGTCACCGCTCCCGGGGGCGCCTTCGGAATTCCTCAGGCGCTTCCCGGGAACGGCTGCCACGGACCCCGCTCGGGTCCGTGGCTGCCGGCCGGGGGCCGTCCCCCCCGGCCGGACTCCGTGGGATCAGGCCTGCGCGGAGATCCGCGCGAGGCGCTGTGCCTCTTCCCGGGTGGACACGGCGATGGCGTCCTCGTCGGCGAAGAGAAGGCGGTTGTTCTCGACGATCTGCTTGCCGTTGACGAACGACGCGGTCACCGGTGCGGCCGCACCGAAGACCAGCGCGGTGACCGGGTCGGCGATCGAGGAGTGCAGGAAGGTGTTCAGGTTCCACAGGACCAGGTCGGCGAGCTTGCCGACCTCGAGCGAACCGATGTTGTCGGCGCGGCCGAGGACCTGGGCGCCACCGTACGTACCCAGGCGCAGGGCCTGGCGCGCGTTCAGGGCGCGCTCGCGGTGGACCGGGTTCAGACGGTTGATCAGCAGCGCGTTGCGCAGCTCGGTGTGCAGCTCACCGGACTCGTTGGAGGCGGTGCCGTCCACGCCGAGGCCGACCGGGACGCCGGCGGCCAGCATGTCCGGGACGCGGGCGATGCCGGCGGCCAGACGGGCGTTGGAGGACGGGCAGTGCGCGACACCGGTCTTGGTCCGGGCGAACGCGGCGATGTCGGAGTCGTTCATGTGGACGCTGTGCGCCATCCACACGTCCTCGCCGAGCCAGCCGGTCGACTCGAAGTAGTCGGTCGGGCCCATGCCGAAGAGCTCGTGGCAGAACTTCTCTTCCTCGACGGTCTCCGAGCCGTGCGTGTGCATCCGCACACCCAGGCGGCGGGCCAGCTCGGCGCCCTGCTTCAGCAGCTCGGTGGAGACCGAGAAGGGGGAGCAGGGGGCGACGGCGACCTGGGTCATCGCGTCGAAGGAGGCGTCGTGGTACTTCTTCACCGTCGCCTCGGTGTCCGCGAGGGCACCTTCGAGGGTCTCGACCGCGTGGTCCGGCGGCAGACCGCCGTCCTTCTCGCTGCGGTCCATGGAACCGCGGGCGAGGGTGAAGCGGACGCCCATCTCGGACGCGGCGCGGATGATGGACCCGGACAGGTCGCCGGAGCCCTTGGGGAAGACGTAGTGGTGGTCCATGGCGGTGGTGACGCCGCCCTTGGCCATCGCGGCGAGGGAGCCCTGCGCGGCCGTGTACGTCATCTGCTCGTCGATGCGCGCCCAGGTCGGGTACAGCGCGACGAGCCAGTTGAAGAGGTTGTGGTCGGTGGCCAGGCCGCGCGTGATCCACTGGTAGAAGTGGTGGTGCGTGTTGACCAGACCGGGAGTCACGAGGTGTCCGGTGCCGTCGATGCGGCGGACGACGTTCTCGAGGTTGTCGGGGGCATTGCCCGCGCCGACGAACTCGATCTTGTTGCCGGCGATGACGACGTGACCCGAGGCGTACTCGGCGTCGTTCGCGTCGACGGTTGCAATCGCACAGTTTTCGATGACGATGCGCTCTACTGAGCCGTCATGCGAGGACGAAGCTGCCATGAGACATCCTTGTGCTTTCGGTGGCGGTACGGGCACGGCAAAACCCTGGGGATTTGAGTGCCGGAGCCGGGGGCCTTGGCAGCTGACAGTACTGCCGCCCCATATGTTGCTACCGGGTGCCGATTCATATGGTGAAGAGTGTCGCGCGGTCCCGGGGCCACTGCGGGGCCCCGGGACGACACGTGCCGAGCTTCGACCGGCCCCTTAGAGGTTGGTCATGTCCACGGGGATGCGGGCGTCGACGCCGTCGCGGAGAACCGTGGCCTCGATGAGACCGTAGGGACGGTCCGCAGCGAAGTACACCTCATTGTCGTTCTTGAGGCCGAAGGGCTCAAGGTCGACGAGGAAGTGGTGCTTGTTCGGGAGCGAGAAGCGGACCTCGTCGATCTCCGAACGGTGGTTGATGATGCGCGAACCCATCTGGTACAGGGTCTGCTGCAGCGAGAGGGAGTAGGTCTCCGCGAAGGCCTGAAGCATGTGCTTCTTGGTCTCGGCGTAGGACTTCTCCCAGTTGGGCATCCGCTGCTCGTCGTCCGACCAGTTGAAGCGCCAGCGACCCGACACCTGGGTGGCCAGGATGCGGTCGTACGCCTCCTGCAGGGTCGTGTACTTGTCCTTCACGTAACCCCAGAACTCGGAGTTCGTGGAGTTCATGACGATGAGGTCCTTGAGGCCGGAGATGACCTCCCAGTTCTTACCGTCGTACGTGATCTGGGTGACGCGGGTCTCCATGCCCTTGCGGACGAAGGAGTGGTTCACCTCGTCGGCGCCGATGAACTTGGAGTTGGCGTCGGACGTGGCGATCCGGTCCCAGGCGTACTCCTCGATCCGGATGCGCGCGCGGTGGATCGGCTCCTGGCTGTTGACGAACCAACGCGCCAGGTGGATGCCGAACTGCTCGGCGGACTCGATGCCGTACTCCTTGGCGAACGCGTACACCGTGTTCTTGGTGGTGTCGGTCGGCAGGCAGTTGGCGTTCGAGCCGGAGTAGTGGACGTCGTCCATGTCGCCGGAGAGGGCGACCGAGACGTTCAGGTCCTTGATGTGGTGGGTGTCGCCGTCCCGCGTGATCTTGACTACGCGGTTCTCTGCTTTGCCGTACTGGTTCTGGCCCAGAATGGTGGCCATGCTAGCTCCCTCGGTAAACGGAGTAGCCGAACGGGTTGAGCAGCAGCGGTACGTGATAGTGCTCGCCCGGGTTCACCGCGAAGGTGATGGTGACCTCGGGGAAGAACGCACCGCTGTCCCTTACGCGGGGGGCGTCCTGCTGTGCCTCGGCGGCTTGCTTCTTGGAGAAGTACGTCTCGGTCTCGAAGTCGAGACGCACGTGTGTGGTGCCCTCCGGCAGGTCGGGCAGGTCCTTGCAGCGCCCGTCCGCATCGGTGGCGGAGCCACCCAGGGCCGCCCACTCGCCGTCGAGACCCGTACGGGCCGACAGGGAGATGGCGACACCCTCGGCGGGCTTTCCGATGCTGGTGTCCAGGATGTGCGTGGACACCGACGCGGTGGTCTCGGTGCTCATGCTCACGCTCCTTCTTCTGCGAGTTCTACGAGTCGGGTCAGGCGGATCTTGTTGATCTTGACGAGCTCACCGCGGGCGATCTCTCGCTCCTGCTCCGGCGAGTTGTCGATCCGGACCTTGACCGCGTCCCGCATGAACTCACCGGTCGCACCGGTGGCGCAGATGAGGAAGACGTGGCCGAACTTCTCCTGGTACGCCAGGTTCAGTTCGAGGAGCTCGTTCTTGAGCTCCTCCGAGGCACCGGCCATGCCACGCTGCTCGCGGGCGGAGGTCGGGTCTCCCGGCTTCGGCCGGCCGATCGGCGCGTGGCCTCCCATTGCTTCGCCCAGGTCCTCCGCGGTGAGCTCCGCCATGGCGGCTTCGTTCGCGGCGAACAGGGACTCTGCGGTGGCGAAGGGGCGCTGGGCGAGCAGCTTGCTCCCCCATGCCGAACTGGCGCACACCTCGTGCAGCTCGGCCGTGGCCGCACTGTCATCCAAGGCGTTGAACCGGGTGAGACCCGGGGTCGGACTCGAAGTCACGGTAGGCCTCCGTGGCCTGTTGTTGCTTTGACGGGCTGCGCATAGCTAACGCTGTCCACAACACGGCGTCAACACTTTGTTGAAACTTCCCGTACACAAAAGCCGCCGCCCGGGTGAATCGGGCGGCGGCTCGTCACTGTGAGTCAGGATGCCTTCACTCTTGGGTGCTCTTTTTGGCCGTTTGAGCGTTGGCGTCCCGGTTCAGGTAGTTGTAGACCGTGAAGCGGCTTACACCCAGTGCGCCCGCGACCGTTTCCACACCGTGCCGCACGGAGAAGGCGCCTCGCGCCTCCAGTATGCGCACGACGTCCTGCTTGGACTTCCGGTCGAGCTGTGACAACGGTACGCCGTGCCGGCGCTCCAGGGCGGCCAGGATGTGGTCCAGCGAGTCCGAGAGCTGGGGCAGGCGGACGGCGAGCAGCTCCTGACCCTCCCAGGTGAGCACGACGTCGTCGGGCTGCGCCTGCGTCGGATCCATCAGCTCACCGCCCATGGCGTCGATCAGCGGCTTGATCGCGGTGACGAAGGGGTGGTCGCGGGGTTCGGTCACGGCTTCTCCTCCTCGATCACGTTGACCTGGAGCGAGACGCGCGTGGCGCCGGCCTCCAGGGAGTCGCGCAGCAGCGCGCCCACCGCGGCCAGCACGCTGTCGGCCTCACCCTCGGCCGTATTGCCGAACGGGCCGACATCCACCGCGTCCAGCTGGGCCTTCTGGATGACCTCTCGGGCCGCCACGGCGTGGGCAGGGGCCTCTTCGAGGTCGAAGGGCTCGGTCGTGAACTCCACTCTCAATCGCACGCGGTCAAGCTACCTCTCCGTCACGATTTTTCGGGAGCCCGCACTTGACATCCGCGCGCAAGCCCATGCAGTCTTCCATCAAGCAGAAACTAACTTCCGCAATACGGAAGGAGCGCACACCCCTCATGGGATACACGGACCAGCGCTTCGATGTGAACCTTTCGATCCTCTTCACGGAACTCCCGCTCCTGGAGCGCCCCGCGGCTGCCGCCGCGGCGGGCTTCACGGCGGTCGAGCTGTGGTGGCCCTGGATCGAGACCCCCACCCCCGCACAGGAGGAGCTCGACGCACTCAAGAACGCTCTTGAGGACGCCGGCACCCAGCTCGTGGGCCTGAACTTCTACGCCGGCCAGCTGCCGGGCCCGGACCGCGGTGCGGTCTCGGTTCCCGGTGAGGAGTCGGAGCGCTTCAACGCCAACATCAACGTGGCGGCGGACTTCGCCGCCTCGGTCGGCTGCAAGGCGCTCAACGCCCTGTACGGCAACCGCGTCGAAGGCGTGGACCCGGCCGTCCAGGACGAGCTCGCCCTGAAGAACCTGGTCGTGGCGGCTCAGGCCGCGGACCGCGTCGGCGCGATCCTCCTGATCGAGACCCTCAACAAGCCCGAGTCGCCGCTCTACCCGCTGGTGAGCGCCCCGGCCGGCATCGAGGTGGTGGACAAGGTGAACGAGGCCACCGGCCTCGGCAACGCCAAGTTCCTCCTCGACCTGTACCACCTGGCGATGAACGATGAGGACCTCTCCGAGGTCATCGAAAAGTACGCCGCCAAGACCGGGCACGTCCAGATCGCGGACAAGCCCGGACGCGGTGCCCCCGGCACCGGCGAGCTGCCCCTCGAGGAGCTGCTCGACCAGCTGAAGAAGGCCGGATACGAGGGCTACGTAGGCCTGGAGTACAAGGCCGCCGACGCCGCCGCCTCCTTCGAGTGGCTGCCGGCCGAGGCCCGCGCCGCGAAGTAAGCGGACAAAGTCCGGGCGATCAGCCAGGCACGTCACGAACTTTTCGTACAAAGCATTAAGAGAAGGACCCTCATCATGAGCAACCTCCCCAAGATCGCGTGGATCGGTCTCGGCATCATGGGCTCCCCCATGGCCGAGAACCTCCTGAAGGCCGGCTACTCGGTCACCGGTTTCACCCTGGAGCAGGACAAGCTGGACCGTCTGGCCGCCGCCGGCGGCTCCGCTGCCGGCTCGATCGCCGAGGCCGTCAAGGACGCCGACGTCATCATCACGATGGTGCCCGCCTCCCCGCAGGTCGAGGCCATCTCCTACGGTGAGAACGGCATCCTCGAGAACGCCAAGTCCGGCGCGCTGATCATCGACATGTCGTCGATCACCCCGCAGACCTCGATCGACCTCGCCAAGAACGCCGCCGAGAAGGGCATCCGCGTCATCGACGCCCCGGTGTCCGGCGGCGAGGCCGGCGCCATCGAGGCCGTCCTGTCGATCATGGTGGGTGGCGAGCAGGCCGACTTCGACGAGGCCCTCCCGGTCCTCGAGGCCCTCGGCAAGGTCATCGTCCTGTGCGGCCCGCACGGCTCCGGCCAGACGGTGAAGGCCGCCAACCAGCTCATCGTCGCGGTGAACATCCAGGCGTGCGCCGAGGCCGTCGTCTTCCTCGAGAAGTCGGGCGTGAACCTCGAAGCCGCTCTGGACGTGCTCAACGGCGGTCTGGCCGGCTCCACGGTCCTGACCCGCAAGAAGGCCAACTTCCTGAACCGCGACTTCAAGCCCGGTTTCCGGATCGACCTTCACCACAAGGACATGGGCATCGTCACCGACGCCGCCCGCAACGTCGGTGCGGCCCTGCCGGTCGGCGCGGTCGTCGCCCAGCTGGTCGCCTCGCTGCGCGCCCAGGGTGACGGTGGCCTGGACCACTCGGCCCTGCTCCGCGCGGTCGAGCGCCTCTCCGGCGCCCAGCTCTGATCTTCCAGAGCACCCTTCCCCCTCGGGGGACCTGAGTTTCCGGATGGCGTCGGTGCTGACACCTGTCCTGTCGCGCCCAAGTGCCGACGCCGTCCGGATTACCTCTCCTCAATCTTGTTCAACAAACTGTTGACGTTTAGTTCGCGCCGAATTTAGGCTGTTCCGCATGACGGAAGACTCTTTTCGTCAGCAGTTACCCGTACGGAAGGTCACCATGTCGAAGCGCACGCTGACGACCGAGTCCGGCGCCCCGGTCGCCGACAATCAGAACTCCGCCACCGCCGGCGTCGGTGGCCCGCTCCTGGTCCAGGACCAGCAGCTGATCGAGAAGCTTGCCCGCTTCAACCGTGAGCGCATCCCGGAGCGTGTGGTGCACGCCCGCGGCTCGGCCGCGTACGGCTACTTCGAGGTGACCGACGACGTCACCGCGTACACCAGCGCCGCGTTCCTGAACACGGTCGGCAAGAAGACCGAGACCTTCCTGCGGTTCTCCACCGTGGCCGACTCGCTGGGTGGCGCGGACGCGGTCCGCGACCCGCGCGGCTTCGCGCTGAAGTTCTACACCGAAGAGGGCAACTACGACCTCGTCGGCAACAACACCCCGGTGTTCTTCATCAAGGACCCGATCAAGTTCCCCGACTTCATCCACTCCCAGAAGCGCGACCCCTTCACGGGCAAGCAGGAGCCGGACAACGTCTGGGACTTCTGGGCGCACGCCCCCGAGGCGACGCACCAGATCACCTGGCTCATGGGTGACCGCGGTATCCCGGCGTCGTACCGTCACATGAACGGCTACGGCTCCCACACGTACCAGTGGACCAACGAGTCGGGCGAGGCCTTCTTCGTCAAGTACCACTTCAAGACGAACCAGGGCATCCGCTGCCTGTCGGGCGAGCAGGCCGCCGAGATCGTCGGTTCGGACGCCAACTCGCACCAGACCGACCTGCTGCAGGCCATCGAGCGCGGTGTGAACCCCTCGTGGACCCTGTACGTGCAGATCATGCCCGCCGCCGAGGCCGCGGACTACCGCTTCAACCCGTTCGACCTCACCAAGGTGTGGCCGCACAGCGACTACCCGCTGCAGCGCGTGGGCCGTCTGGTCCTCGACCGCAACCCGGACAACGTCTTCGCCGAGGTCGAGCAGTCCGCCTTCTCCCCGAACAACTTCGTCCCGGGCATCACCGCCTCGCCGGACAAGATGCTCCAGGGCCGTCTGTTCGCGTACGCCGACGCCCAGCGCTACCGCCTCGGTGTGAACCACACCCAGCTGCCGGTCAACGCCCCGAAGGCGACGAAGGCCGAGAACTACGGCCGCGACGGTGTCATGGCGCTGCGCAACGGCTCGCGCCACGACAAGAACTACGAGCCCAACTCGTACCAGGGCCCGGCCGAGACCGGCCTGGCGCTCGGCGCCCCGAAGGCCGTCTCCGGCTACACGGGCACCCACGAGGCCCCGGCCCACACCAAGGACGACGACTTCTTCCAGGCCGGTGAGCTCTACCGCCTGATGTCGGAGGCCGAGAAGCAGCGTCTGGTGGCGAACATCGCCGGCGGCCTGTCTCAGGTCACCCTCGAGGACGTCATCGAGAAGAACCTGGCTCACTTCCACGCCGCGGACGCCGACTACGGCAAGCGCGTCGAGGAGGCCGTTCGCGCCCTGCGCGACGCCTGAGCCACAAAGCTGTACCGGGGGCCTGACGGGAGGTCAGGCCCCGGGTACCGAGCCCGACCCGCTTACCCGGATGAGGGGTGGTACGCGGTGAGGGCAGGACGAGGACCGTGGCGAGCGTGCGAGCCAGTGCGGTGGTAATGGGTTCCGAGGCCCGTCTCTTGACCTGAGGGAGACGAAGCCGGAGTTCTCGTCGCCGTTCGCCACGGTCCCAGCCAACTCCTTCTCTTCGTACGGGGGCTACGCACAGAGTCCCCTGCACGAGGTGAAGGAGCCTCCTACTCCGCCCGGCGGTGCGAACGTCCTGTCGCGCCAGCCTCGCTCCGTCGGGCGGTACCAACCAGAGCGCCGAGTCACGGACGGTCCCGTGACTCGGCGCTTTGTCATGTCCGGATGCACGCGCGGACCCTGCGGGAACGGCCCCGGCGATAGACGTCCCAAGATCGTTGACGATCCGTTCGGAGGGGCAAGTCATGCTGCCGGAAGCATTGTTGGCATTGGCCACGGCTGGTGGAACGGCGGTGGTGCAAGCCGCCGGGACGGAAGCCTGGGAAGGTTTCCGCGCGCAGGTGGCCGGCTGGTTCGGGCGTGGGGGACACCGACCGGGCGAGCGGTGAGCTGGTGCGGCTGGACCGGAGCGCGTCCGAGCTCGCCACGGCAGGCGCCGACACGGGCGGGGAACGGGCCCGGATCCGCCAGGAGGCCATGTGGCAGGCCCGCTTCGAGGGGCTGTTGGAGAGCTCCCGGACGACCAGCGCGACCGGGGCGCCGAGGAACTGCGCGCGCTGCTCTACGCGCCCGCGGCGCCCAGGGTGTCGGCCGGCGACGCCGGGCCGTCCGTCGGCGGGGACCTGCACGTCAGGGCCGAGCACGGGTCGATCGCCGCCGCGGTGATCCACGGAGGTGCGCACCTCAGTCCCCCTCCCCCGCCGGCTCCGTCCCAGGGCTGAACGGACCGGCTTTCGAAAGCCCCATTCCCACCCGGTCCCAACACCCGTACACCGTCCAGGCAGGGCACTACGGCACGGCCGTCGGCCGCGCCGACCACGTCTCGTACCACGCGGCCTCGCGCGCTCCGGCGTCGTGGCCGCTCCTGGTGGGCACGATCCCCGGTGCCGCTCGCTGCTTCCGCCCCCGGACCTCGCTCGACGGCGGCTCCGGGCTGCTGGTCGGCACCGCCGGCACCGGCAAGACCCAGCAGGCCGCGCACCTCGCCCGCACGGCGTGGGACGAAGGCCACCTCGACCTGCTCGTGTGGGTCACGGCCACCGACCGCGAGGCGGTCGTCGCCGGCTACGCGCAGGCCATCGCTGAGATCACCGGATCCGACGGCGCTTCGCCCGAGCGGGCCGCGCAGGCGTTCCTCGCGTGGCTGCGGCCCGACGCCGGGAGCCCGCGGCGGCGCCGGCTCGTCGTACTGGACGGCGTGGCCGACCCCGACGACGTGCGCGGCCTGTGGCCCCCGGAGCACCCCGACGGGCAGACCCTCGTCACCACCAGGCGCCGGGACATCGCGCGGCCGGGGCTTCCGCGTCGGCGAGTTCCTGGGGACGGCGGGCCGGGCCGAGGCTGCCGGGCAGCACTTCGAGCGGCTGGCGGACGAGGCCCTGCGCCGCCAGGGACCGGAGTCCTCCGTCCTCCACAGGGCCCGTGAGCGCGTCGCGCACTGGCAGGGCGAGTCCGGACCCGGCCGGGGCCGCGGTGGCGTACGCGGCGATCCTGGCCGATCAGATCCGCCTCCTCGGTCCCGGGCACGAACGCACCATCACCACGCGGGCCGCCCTGGGGTACTGGCGCGGCCGGGCGGGGGACGCGGCCGGGGCGGCCGCGGCCTACGCCGAACTGATCCCGCTCCAACAGCACAGGTACGGGCCGACGTATCCGGGCGTCTTCGAGAACCGCGCGCTGCTCGCGCGCCATCTGGGCGAGTCCGGAGACGCGTACGGGGCCGCCGTCGCCTACGAGGCCCTGCTGAACGACCTGCTGCGGCACCTGGGCACGCTGGGGGTGGTGGTGACGCGCCCGAACTGGTTCGACGTCTTCGGCGCGCACTACGGCCACGCCCACTGGCGCGGCCGGGCCGGGGACGCCGCGGGGGCCGCGACCTCCTTGACCCATCTGCTGAACGAGCAGGCACGGGTGCTCGGGCCCGACCATCCCGACACCGCGGGGACCCGCCGGGAGCCGGCCCGCTGGGCGCAGTACGCGCGGGACCGGTAGGCGGCCGGCGGCGAACGCGGAACGGCCCCCGTCCCTCCTCGCGGAGGGGCGGGGGCCGCCGTGTACTACGTACCGGTTACCGCGGATCAGACCTTGAGGGACTTGATCGCGGTCGGGGCGTGGCCCGGCTCGGTCGCGAGCTCTTCGAACTCGGTGACGTCGCTCATGTCGACCGTCTTGCTCATCGCGATGTTGGTGACGCGCTCCAGGATGGCCTCGACGACGACCGGAACCTGGTGCTCCTGGGCCCACTTCTTGGCCTGCTCGAAGGCCTCGCCCAGCTTGTCCGGGTCGGTGACGCGGATGGCCTTGACGCCCAGGCCCTCGGCGACCTTGACGTGGTCGACGCCGTAGACGCCGATCTCCGGGGTGTTGATGTTCTCGAATTCGAGGTTGACCTCGAAGTTGATGCCGAGGCCGCCCTGCGCCTGGCGGATCAGACCCAGGTAGGCGTTGTTCACGAGGACGTGGACGTAGGGGACCTTGTGCTGGGCGGCGACCGCCAGCTCCTCGATCATGAACTGGAAGTCGTAGTCGCCGGAGAGGGCGACGACCGGGACCTCGGGCTGCGCGGTGGCGGCACCGATGGCGGCCGGGATGGTCCAGCCGAGCGGGCCGGCCTGGCCGCAGTTGACCCAGTGGCGCGGCTTGTAGACGTGCAGGAACTGCGCGGCCGCGATCTGGGAGAGACCGATGGTGGTGACGTAGCGGGTCTCCGGGCCGAACGCCTTGTTCATCTCCTCGTAGACGCGCTGCGGCTTCAGGGGGATGTTGTCGAAGTGCGTACGGCGCTGCAGGGTGGCCTTGCGCTCCTGCGCCGAGGCGGCCCAGGCAGAGAAGTCCGGCAGCTTGCCCTCGGCCTTGAGCTCCTTGGCGATCTCGATGAAGAGCTCCAGGGCGACCTTGGCGTCGGAGGCGATGCCGAAGTCCGGGGCGAAGATCTTGCCCAGCTGGGTCGGCTCGATGTCGACGTGGACGAACTTGCGGCCCTTGGTGTAGGCGTCCAGGTTGTAACCGGTGTGACGGTTCGCCCAACGGTTACCGATACCGATGACGGTGTCCGATTCGAGGAACGTCGCGTTACCGTAGCGGTGGGCGGTCTGCACACCGACCATGCCGGCGGCCAGCTCGTGGTCGTCCGGGATGACGCCCCAGCCCATCAGGGTGGAGATGACGGGAACGTTGACCAGCTCGGCGAACTCGACCAGCAGGTCGGACGCGTCGGCGTTGATGATGCCGCCACCGGCGACGATCAGCGGACGCTCGGCCTCCAGCAGGAAGCTCAGGGCCTTCTCGGCCTGGGCGCGGCTGGCCTGCGGCTTGTAGACCGGCAGCGGCGTGTAGGTCTCGGGGTCGAACTCGATCTCGGTCAGCTGGACGTCGATCGGCAGGTCGATGAGGACCGGGCCGGGACGGCCGGAGCGCATCAGGTGGAAGGCCTGCTGGAAGACACCGGGGACCTGCGCGGCCTCCAGGACCGTGGTGGCGGCCTTGGTGACGGGCTTGGCGATCGAGGCGATGTCGACGGCCTGGAAGTCCTCCTTGTGGAGCTTCGAGACCGGGGCCTGACCGGTGATGCACAGGATCGGGATCGAGTCCGCGATGGCGGAGTACAGGCCGGTGATCATGTCGGTGCCGGCCGGACCCGAGGTACCGATGCAGACGCCGATGTTGCCCGCCTTGGCACGGGTGTAGCCCTCGGCCATGTGGGACGCGCCCTCGACGTGGCGGGCCAGCGTGTGCGCGATGCCGCCCACGTTCTTGAGCTCGCGGTAGAACGGGTTGATCGCAGCACCGGGCACGCCGAATGCTTGTTCGACACCCTCGAGCTTGAGGATCTCAACTGCAGCGGCAGCGGCTGTCATACGAGGCATCAGGTTCTCCTGCGAGTCTGGCGGTCAGGCTTTTCCGTCATCCGGAAGTTTTGTTCTGCTATACGGAACAAGCTAAGCGGCGGGTCCCGTGACGTCAAGGCGGATCGGGACCTCGGATGCCACCAAAAGCCGCATGTTGGTCAGTGACTTATACAAATGACCAAGGTGATGACCAGAAATGGCTCGCTGCTCGCCCCGGCGGTCGCCGGTGGTGGAGCATGGACCTACGCACAGCGACGGAGGGGGTCCAGGTCTCATGGCGGAAGCGGTACCGGTGCGCTGCCCGGCGTGCCTGCGCGAGAACGGCTACACCGCCCCGGTCTTCCCCTGCGCCTGCGGGAGCCCGGTCCACCCGCCGCTGGACCTGGCGGCGCCACCGCTGCCGCTGACCCATCGCACCTGGTCGGACAGCTGGGTGGCCGTGCGGTGCGAGTCCTGCGGCCGGGAGAGCGAGTGGCCGCACCCGGAGCTGGGGTGCGGATCGTGCGGCACGGTGGTGCGGCTACCGGTGCACCCGGTGGGGGCCGAGCCGGCCGCCCGACTCGACGGTGGGGACGGGGCCGCGGCGGAAGCGGGCGCGGAGGTGCCCGCGCACAAGAACGACGACGCGGACGTGCGGCGGCCGGCGGGGCACGCGCCACCGCCGGCGCCGCAGCCCGCGTCCGAGTCCGAGCCCGCGTCCGAGTTCGCGTCCGAGTCCGAGTCCGAGTCCGCGCCCCAGTCCGCGATCCAGCCCACGCCGGTGCCGCGCCCCGCCTTCCGCCCGGTGACCATCCGTACCGCCCGGGACGCGGTGGCCACGGCCGCCCTGTACCTGCGCTGGCTCGGCTTCCAGGACGTACGCCAGCCCGACGGCCGCCCGATCCCCTCCGCGGCCGTGGACCTGCGAGCGCCGGGCCTGGTCGCCCAGGTGGACCCGACGACCGCGCCGGCCGGGCTGCGGGCGGTGGAGTGCGTCTGGCTGAACGGACTCACCGCTTCCGCGACCAGCGTCTACTTCGCGCTCGCCGGATACACGGAGGCGGCCCGCGCCCGCGCGGACGATCTGGGGATACCGCTGTTCGTCATGGACCTCACGGGCATGCCACAGCCGGTGAACGACCCGGCGGACGAGCTGATCGGCGCGGGAGCTTAGCCTTTCCCTTTGTGCACTTGAGCGCTTCGCTCGAGCGCCGTTTCCGAGCCTTTGCCTGCCTTCCTGCCGAGGAGAGCCCGATGAGCCTGTACGACATTCCGCTGACCACCCTGAACGATGAGCCCACCACCCTCGGGGCCCACAAGGGCAAGGCGATCCTGCTGGTGAACACCGCCTCCCAGTGCGGGCTCACCCCGCAGTACTCGGGGCTGGCCCGCCTGCAGTTCGCGTACGAGGCGAAGGGCTTCACGGTCATCGGCGTGCCCTGCAACCAGTTCGGCGAGCAGGAGCCCGGCAACGCCGAGGACATCCAGACGTTCTGCGCGGCCGGCTTCGGCGTCACCTTCCCGATGCTGGAGAAGTCCGAGGTCAACGGGGAGAACCGGCACCCCCTCTACCAGGAGCTGGTGAAGGTCCCGGACGCGGACGGCGAGGCGGGGGACATCCAGTGGAACTTCGAGAAGTTCCTCATCTCCCCCGCAGGCGAGGTCGTGGCCCGCTTCCGCCCGCGCACCGAGCCCGAGTCCGCCGAGGTCATCGCCGCGATCGAGGCACACCTGCCGGCCTGACCGGGGCGCGGGCACGCAGGGCCCGGGCCGTCTTCGGCGCGGGCCCTGCGTGCCTCGGCGTGGAGGGACGAGCCACCTGAGGCGGTGCTGTGACGAGATCCGGCCATGTGGCGCAGTACGAGTCATGAGCCTGGTGGAACTGATCGCCCGCGCGGACGAGCGTGCCCTCGCCGCGAGCGCCGTCGCCTGTGTGGACCGCTGCCTGCCCCTCCTCGAAGGCGTCGAAGGCCTCGGCCTGGACGTCGACGAATCGGTACTGCGCCCCCTCTGGGTCGCCGTCGAGGGAGGTGACCGCTGGCTCGGCCGACTGCGCGCCGCCGGCATCCGGGTGCGCCGGGTCACCCCGGACTGCGAACTCGCCGAGTACGCGATGCGGCTGGTCGAGCACATCCCCGAGACCTACTGCGCGGACGCGCTGCGCGCCTGGGCCGACGAGTGCTCGACCGTACTGCTCGGCATCCACCAGCTGCTGGACGGCGCTCCCGTCGCCGACGAGGCCCGTGTCGCCGCGTACCGCACCGGTGACACCGAGGGCATCGGCCCCCTCACCCTCGGCGAGCAACGTCGCCAGACGGCCCTCCTGGAGATGCTCGCCGACGGATCGGGCTCGGGGCTGCGCGGCGCGCTGGCGCTGTCCAACGAGGGCAAGCGGGTCCTGCGCGCGGCGGTGTCGCGCCGCAGCAGGACGCTGGGGGCGTTGGCCGGCTGACCCCTGCCGGGCAGGACACCCCTTGGGGCGAGCTCGCGGACGATCGCCGGATGCGGCCGGCAACACCCGCATCCGGCTCACGTGGAACCGGAACGCCGGAGCGTCGACCGTCGCCGTCAGTTGATCTGTCGGTCGAGGCCGGTCCAGTACGGTTCGCGGAGCTTGAACTTCTGGATCTTGCCCGTGGCCGTGCGTGGGATGGCATCGCGGAACTCGACGCTCGTCGGCGCCTTGTAGCCGGCCATGCGCTCCTTGCAGTGGGCGATGATGTCGGCCTCCGCCGCCGTGGCCCCTTCGGCGAGGACCACGAGCGCTTTGATCGTCTCGCCCCACTTCTCGTGCGGCACCCCGATGACGGCGACCTCCGCGACCGCCGGATGGCTGAAGATCGTGTCCTCCACCTCGATCGACGAGACGTTCTCGCCCCCGGTGATGATCACGTCCTTCTTCCGGTCGGAGAGCGTGAGGTGCCCGTCGGTCTCGTCGATCGTGCCGCCGTCGCCGGTGTGGAACCAGCCGCCCTCGAGCGCCGCCTCCGTCTCGTCCGGTTTGTCCCAGTAGCTTTCGAGCACGACGTTCGACCGCGCCAGCACTTCACCGGACTCGGAGACCTTCAGCTTGACTCCGAGTGCGGGCAGCCCCGCGCGGGACAGCTTGCGCGCCCGCTCCTCGGCCGGCAGTTCGACATCGCCGGCCCGGGCCCGGTTGAAGGTGAGCAGCGGTGAGGTCTCGGTCAGGCCGTAGATCTGGGTGAACTCCCAGCCCAGCTCCTCGCCCATCCGCTGGATCGTCCTGCTCGGCGGGGGCGCCCCGGCGCAGACGATCCGTACGCGGTCACGCCCCGGGATCTCGCCCTCCCAGGTCGCCGCCGCATCCAGCACGGCGTTCCACACCGCGGGCGCGCCGCACATGAGGGTGACGCCGTGTTCGTCGACCCGACGCAGGATCTCCGCGCCGTCGACCTTGCGCAGCACCACCTGCTTGACGCCGAGGCCGGCCATCACGTACGGCATTCCCCAGCCGTTGCAGTGGAACATCGGCAGCGTGTGCATGTAGACGTCGCGCTCCCACACACGGGTGTGCAGCCCGAAGGTGAGGCCGTTGACCCAGATGTTGCGGTGGGTCAGCTGCACGCCCTTGGGACGGGCGGTGGTGCCGGACGTGTAGTTGATCGTCGCGGTGGCGTCCTCGTCCGGGTTCGACCACGGGCGCGGCTCGACACCGAAGCGCATCAGCTCGGCCTCGGTCTGTGCCCCGAGAACGAAGCGGTGGCGCGCCGTGACGCCCGCGAGGGCCTCGTCCAGCTCCGGGTCGACGAGCAGGACCGATGCCCCGCTCTGTCGCACCACGTAATCGATCTCTTCCGGCTTGAGGCGGAAGTTGACCGGCACGCAGATCCGGCCGCTCATCGGCACCGCGAACAGCAGCTCCAGCAGCCGCGACGAGTTGTGGCTGACCACCGCCACCCGCTCGCCCTCCCCGACACCGAGCCGGTCGAACCCGGCCTGCCAGGCCCGAACCCGCTCACCGAGCCGCCCGTACGTCGACACGGGCACGGGCGGAGCGGGCTGGTCCGGCTCGTCTACCACGCCGGGGCTGGAGGGGAACCCCAGCTCGGCCCGGTCGAGGAAGTCCGCGACGGTCATCGGAATCCGCATTGCTCTCTCCTGGAATCGGGACGACTACATGGAAACGACTGACACCCGATCTTGACCCGGCCGTCATGACAGGCATCGTGCCGCGTTCGGTGTACGCGCCACCAGGCCGCCGTCAGCCGTGGATTGACCCGAAGCGCACACCTCCCTGACCACGCTCCTGACCACGCCCCTGACCGCGCCCCTGACCACGCCCCTCGGCACTCCCGTCAGCCATGCCCTCGATCAGCGACTCCCCCTCGGCGACGACCTCCGCCCGCCGCGCCTTGGACAGCGTGTCGTCGAACAGCTCGACGGTGAGCAGATCCCCGTCCAGCTTCCACAACCCGGCGAGGAACCCGTCGACGAGGAGCGCGCAGTGTGCCTGGTTGCCCGACCAGGTACGCCCCTTCGCCTCGGGGGTGATCACACGGGCGCGGTCGGCGTGCGAGAGCAGCAGGTTGTCGAACTCGGGGAGGAAGCGGGGCGGCGCCGGGGTGTCCTCGTCGGGCCGCGGCGCGTCGACCAGATCGAAGAGCTCCACCCCGTTCTCGTCCCGGAAGACGACCAGGCCGGGCCGCAGCCGCTCGAAGGCCTCGCGCAGCCGGGTCAGCCCGGCCCAGATCTGCATGTCCTTGACGGAGGCGGGCCCGAAGGCGGCGAGGTAGCGCAGCACGACGTCGTCCACGGGCTGGGCCTCGGGCGCGGGCCGGCCGAGCCAGTTCTCGGTGGTGGTGAGCCTGACCTGACCGCTGCGTCCCCACACCCCCCGCGGCGTGACCTGGACCAGCGGCAGCCGGCAGCGGGCGGCGACGGACAGGGACTGCGGGTCGGCGTCGGGCCATTCCTTGAGCAGCTCCTCACGGATCTCGGCCATGGTGCGCGGCTCGTCCTCGACGAACTCGCGGGCCCGTTCGGCCAGCCGCTCCAGGTCCACCCCCACGAGCCCCTTGCGGAAGTGGTTGACCTCCCTGTCCCGGGCGGGCTGGACCAACGGGCGCAAGGTCAGGGCGTCGTCCGCCGTGTGGGTGTGGATCGTGGAGCGCATGGTGACCATGCGCACCACGTCGCGGGACTGCATGAGCCCGGCCAGTTCGGCGGGCCTGAATCCGGCCAGGCGGGCGTGCAGCTGGAAGTACGGGGGCTTCACGTTCTGCGCCTGCAGCCCGACGAGGTGCGCGACGGCGCCCTCCGCGGACATCTCGGCGCGGCTCAGCAGCAGCTGACGGGCGAGCGTGGCACGGTTCAGAGCGCGGGTGCCGAGTACGGGATGTGCTGTCCTGGAGGCCATGACAGCAAGCTAACCCCCCGTTGCGGACACCCTCTGTCCGCAACCCGGAGCAAATCTCAACACCCTATTCCCCTATATCCTGCCCATCGCCCACAAACCACGTTCGACCGGGAGCTGACCTGCGATGTCGGAGCGACCAGACCGCCGCCCCTCGCCGTCCGCCGCGAAGCGGGCGAGTTGGCGCCGCCCCGCCTCCCCGGCCGCCGCACCCCCGCCGGGCCCCCCGACCTCCCCGCAGCCCGCGCCTCCTTCCCCCGCTCCCCCGAACCACCGCAGCGTGATCGACTCGGCCGTCTACCGCGACGGCCGCCGCATCGCCTCCCCCACCACCCTGGCCGACACCTTCCGCCGACTGCGCGAAGAGCCGGACGGCATGGCCTGGATCGGCCTGCACCGCCCGACCGAACCAGAACTGCACTCCTTGGCAGCCGAGTTCAACCTCCACGAGCTCGCGGTCGAGGACGCCCTGGAGGCCCACCAGCGCCCCAAACTGGAACGCTACGGCGACACCCTCTTCGTCGTCCTGCGCGCGGCCCGCTACCTCGACGCCCAGGAGGAGGTCGAGTTCAGCGAACTCCACGTCTTCGTCGGCCCGGACTTCCTGATCACGGTCCGCCACGGCGGCGCCCCGGACCTCTCCACCGTCCGCCACCGCATGGAACAGACCCCGGAACTCCTCTCCCTGGGCCCCGAGGCCGCCCTGTACGCGATCCTCGACGCGGTGGTCGACGGCTACGCCCCCGTCGTTGAGGGCGTCCAGACCGACATCGACGAGATCGAGACGGAGGTCTTCCGCGGAGACCCGGCGGTCTCCCGCCGCATCTACGAACTCTCCCGCGAAATGGTCGAGTTCCAACGCGCCACCCGCCCCCTGGTCGGCATGCTCCACGGCCTGATGGCGGGCTTCGCCAAGTACGGCACGGACGAGGAACTCCAGCGCTACCTCCGCGACGTGGCGGACCACGTCACCCACACCAGCGAACGAGTCGACGGCTTCCGCCAGGCCCTTACGGAAATCCTGACGGTGAACGCCACCCTGGTATCCCAACAACAAAACGCCGAAATGCGCGCCCTCGCGGAGGCCGGCTTCGAACAGAACGAGGAGATCAAGAAGGTTTCCTCATGGGCTGCCATTCTGTTTGCTCCCACACTCGTCGGAACTATCTACGGCATGAACTTTGAGTCCATGCCTGAGTTGGGCTGGAGATTCGGATACCCCCTTGCGATCGGCCTCATGGGGATGGTTTGCATCAGTTTGTACGTGATTTTCAAGCGGCGCGACTGGCTCTAAGCCCCTCACATCACACTCAGTCATCGTTCGCACTTCGCTTTCGCATCACTCGCAGATCGACCCAGAAGTGGCCGTGGGGAGTCCCTGGGGGGAATAGATGCGGGTGATCTCCTCACCCTCCCCTGGCGAGCCCCTGACCAGCGCTTTCGGCATCCAAACGAGCGCTGGGGAGAATCCGGGGAGAATCGACTGGCCCCACGGGCCTGTCAGCCGCACGTCGAGCAGGACCTCGGGACGTCGGCGGGGCTGGCCGGAACGACCTGCCACCGGTGGGATGCCGTCGACCAGGGCAAGGGTCTGCGTGGCGTCGTTGACGTTGGCCGCGGTCGTCGACCGGCGACGGGCCGGTGTCGACCTCCCTCTTTCGCCCGGGATGTGGGAGCCGTCCACACACGCTCTGGATCAGTCGAGTTCACCGGCCGCGTTCAGTTCGGCGAGCAGGATGCGGTGCAGCCGGTCGAAGACCCCTGCCTGCTGCCACCGCCCCAGCCTTCGCCGCAGAGTCGGCTCGATCAGTGCCCACAAGTCGTCGTCCACGATCCACGGCCGAGTCCTCTCACCACCGCGAATGGCCGAATCCTCACCCCGGACCACGGACGATTTCTCCGTCGAGCGAGATGTCATTGGGCAAGATAGAGCCCGATGACGGCCGTGCCGGTTACCGCACACCAACTGGCATAGGCGATGCGCAGTGCTGGTGCCGCCCGACGGTGTTCCATAAAAATGAGCCCCACGATGAAGACCTTGATGAACGCGACGGCGAGAACGAGCGAGGCCCCGGCTTTGACGCCGAAACCTGTGTAGCCGTGGTCGACGAAGATCCACGACAGCGCGGTGAGCGCCACGAGAACTACCCAAGCTGCGAGGGCATGTTGAGAATCACGCGAAGGTGCCGGCATGGCAACTCCTCAGTTAGCCAGGTAGAAGAGGGTGAACAAGACCAGCCAGAGGGCGTCGGTCAGGTGCCAGAAACTGGCACCGTTCTCGAGGAGACGCATCTGTTTTTCTGTCGGGGGGTGAGTCACCTGGCGCGTCAGGCGCCACAGATATCCGAGAACAACCATCGCGATCAGAACGTGAAGGAGATGCATCCCCGTGAGCATGTAGTACATCTGGAAGAAAACGCCGTCATGCGGCGTATGACCGTTAGCGCTCTGCGTGCTCCATTCGAGCACCTTGTTCATGATGAATATTGATCCGCAGGCTCCGGCTCCCAACAGAAATCTTTGTGCCGCACGGCTAGCTGCACGGCGGACGGAATGAACCGTTAGCGCGATGAAGAGAGAGGCTGTGAGCAGAAGGATCGTGTTGGCGGCGCCGAGCATTGTGTCCAGCTCCGCGCTACCGCGGGAAAACTGCATGCGGTGACGCCCTTGTTCATACATGAACGATATGAAGTAGGCACTGAACGTCACCAAATCGGTGAAAATGAAGGCCCAGATTCCGACCTCGCCGGGAACCCAATGCCGCTGGGCACCGGCCTCGCTCCTCGCAGCGAGCGTGCGATCGGTCCCGGCCACCCTTGTGGGTGACGCCGACCCGAACTCAGTATCTTCCATATCACCATCCAATTGTCTTTTAATGCGGGGTCATGAGCTGCCTGTGTGCTCTTGCGGACCGCCTCCAAGGGATGCCCCGTTCGGCTGCGCAAGCGGCATGCCGAGCGAGCCAGGAGCCGGAAGGGCAGCCGCACGGGCATCTGACGATGCAGTATCCGGGCGTGCCGCGTAGCTCCCGGGTGCTGCGGCTTCCTCCTGGCGACTCAACGCCTCCTGGCGGGCAACCGCCTTGAACCCGAAAGCGGTCATCACGCAAAGCCATCCGAAGAACAGGGAGAAAGTCAGCCACATCGCGAGGAGGCCGGTGTATGTCCACGGTCCGAATTTAAAGAAGACCATTGCCATGGCCGAGGTCATTTCAAGGAGCACTCCGAGAGTCATGTAAGCGATCCACCGCGGATACAGCTGGTGCTCGGGCGGGTTCCACAAGATCCCTAGTGCCAGTGCAGCCAGCCACACGAGAAACGGGGGAGCATCGAATAGAAATAGGAACCATCCAACGTCCCAAAGCGCCTGTGTAATCTCTGGGGAGATTTCTCCCGCCCGAAAAGATGCGACAGCCCAGAACAGCGCAACGAGCACACTCAGGCACACTGCACAGCCGAGCGAGATAATCTGCGTAGCATAAAGGACTGGGAATCGCGCTTCTGCCTTCCGGGTAAAAATCGCCGGTACAGCCCCCCAGGGCCCGAAGAGCGCCCCACCCATGACCATAAGGACGCACCCGGCCTGAAATCCCACCTGATGCCCGACGAGCCAATGCACCAGTCTTTCGGCCGGCCAGTCAGGACTGGGCGGCGGCAAAAGTCTTGCCATCGGAACAAAGCCAACGATATAGAGGACGAACAGCGCCGGTCCCGCCCAGAGGCAGAGACGATGGGCCTTCTGGGAAAACCGCTGCTCCATGCATGAACTCCTTCGAGATCGAGGTGTTGAGGTCTCATCTACTTTCGAAGGTGCAATTGATCGAGAGCGTTGGCGCGACGCACATGATGAGCCTCAGGCAACCAACCGCGCAAGGAGCTGATACCGGCCAAGCACTCGCCGACCTCAAACGTTCATGGCGGCGGCCGGAACACCCGCAAGCCCCACCCGTCGGAGTCCCCGCTACCCCCAGGGCTGACGCGAGCTGGCGGCGTGCGCCGAGGCAGCCGAGAGCCCGGATCACGCTCAGGGCATATGCAGAACAACTGGGCGCTGGCGCGATACGAACCCCCGTTCCACGTACAGGTGTTTGCTCTTTCAGTGCGACGGGGAGGGTGCCTGGGCAAACGGATCAGCGCCGGGCGAGGCTGGCGGGCACGACCGTGACAGACCGCGTACCTGACCAGTGATTGCAGGGGGCCAGCATGAGGTACCACGCATTACCCACGCACGGCGGACGACGAAAGACAGCAGGGGATACCGTTCCACTGGACCTGCCCGGCATCCGCCGCGTTGTTGACGCCAATCTTGCCGCTTTCCTCGACGACAGGGTCCGTACTGCTGTCGACGGCCGCCTCCCGGCCGAAGTACCCGGGCTGCTAAAGGGTTTTCTGGACTCCGGCGGTAAGCGCCTTCGTCCTCTGCTCTGTGTGATCGGCTGGCATGCAGGCGGCGGCCATGGCGATATCGCCCCGGTGCTGAAGGTAGCGGCCTCATTAGAGCTCTTCCATGCCTTCTGCCTGATCCACGATGACGTAATGGACAACAGCCGCACCCGCCGAGGACAGCCGACCGTGCACCGGGCCCTGGCCGACCAGCACACCTCGGACCGCAGTCGCCGGAATGCGGAGCGGTTTGGGACCAGCGGCGCCATCCTCATCGGCGATCTCGCCCTGAGCTGGTCCGACGAACTCGTCAACACTGCTGAGCTCACCGCGGCCCAGTTCAGCCACGTGCTCCCGCTCATCCACGAGATGCGCACGGAGGTCATGTACGGGCAGTATCTCGACATCGCCGCCACCGGATCACCCACTGACAGTCTGGACCGTGCACTGGCGATAGTCCGCTACAAGACCGCCAAGTACACCGTCGAGCGCCCCTTGCACATCGGCGCCGCCCTTGCCGGCGCCGACGACAGCCTTCGCGCCGCCCTCAGCGACTTCGCCCTCCCGATCGGCGAGGCGTTCCAGCTCCGCGACGACCTCCTCGGCATCTACGGCAATCCCGCGATGACCGGGAAGCCGTGTACGGACGACCTGCGGGACGGCAAACACACCGCCGTCATCGCCATCGCCCTCCAACGCGCTGAGCGGGACCAACGGCAGTTGCTGACTAGCCTCATCGGCAAGACAGACCTGGATGCGGACGGCGTTGACCACATCCGCAGCATCCTGAGCATCACTGGCGCCCGCCACGCGGTTGAGCAAATGATCCGAACTCGCTGCGAGCAAGCAGACCGGGCCCTTGCTCAGGCGCCGTTCCCGCCCGCAGCCCGCCACGCCTTGCGCACGCTCGCACGAGCCGCGACAGGGAGGACCGGGTGATCCCCACCCGCCAGAGGTCTGCGGACGGTACTCCTGGCCGGCCCCGCGGCTACCGCGCCGGCATCGCACGCGCCGTCCGCACCACCGAGCGGACTCCAGCTGTACGGGATCCCGGTGTGACGAAGCCGCGAGACCCTCCACTACACACAACGTCGCCGACTGACCGTCCTCAAGGCGACCTGCCCGCTGGTCACCAAAGGACCCTGCGACGAGATCTGCTACGCCACCGTTCAGATGCCAGGAGGATTTGATGAGCGGATCTGGCTTCACCCTGCCGAATATTTACTGCCCGTTCCCTGCGACAACATTCAATGACAGGCCGAATCCGGCGACGCCCGATGTCGCGCGAGACGTCTACGCTTTGATCGACAAGCTTGACGGTGGGACCCCACTCCTGAGGGACGCTGCCGCGGGAGTCCATCTCGCTGACTTCGCCGGCCGCCTTCACCCGGATGTCTCGCCCCAGGGACTGGCGCTCGTCTTCATGTCTCACCTGGTGTTCTACGGTCATGAGGCATGGATCGAACAGGGAGAGGCGCCAGGCCATTACCTGTCACCCCTGGAGTTGAACAGGACCTATGACCGCGCACTTGAGGTCTTCGACGGGGCTTCTACCGCATCGTCCGACACGCTCGTCGCAGACCTCTTGGGACACTTCGGAAATACGGTGCGGTCGTTCAACAGGCCGGAGAATTATGCGCGAATTCGCACTGCGCTGGAAGGATATCTACGGTCTCAGGTGTGGGAACGCGACTTCCGGAACCATCGGGAGATGCCTTCACTGGCGACCTACCAGGCAATGCGTCGGAACACATCCTCGACCGTTCTCTACCTCGAGTTGTTCACTCTGTTCTTCGACCTGAATATCCCGGTCACTCTACTTGATCATCCTGTGGTTCGTCAGCTCCAGGATATGCAGGCAAACTACACCTGCTGGGTCAACGATATTTTCTCCTTCGAGAAGGAGCTGAAGGAGGATGGCGCACTCAACCTGATCTTCCTTCTGCGTGAGGCGCGCAACCTGTCTTGGCAGCAGGCAGTCGATGCCGCTGCCGAGATGGTGAAGAAGGAGGCAACCGACTACCTCGACCTTAAGGCCCGCCTTCCCCGTCTTGGCATTCCCTTGGCTGGCGCGCTCGCGGAACTTCTTGACCAGGAGGAACGCTGGCAGGCGCACTGCATCGTCTACCAGCAGCGGGCACCCCGATTCTCGGTGACATCATGAGAAGCGAACTGTCACCACTCACCGACCTGTCACCGTCGTTGTACGACATTGCTGTCGTTTCCCTGGTCCCAGGACCCCAACAGGCCCTGTGTGTGGACTGGCTGCTGGCACACGCGACGACTGCGCATACCTGGGGAGCGTCCGCGCACCGGTGCTGGTTCGACGCCTACTTATCCACCTACGCCGCTGCCGTCGCACTCCGCAACGCCGAGATGCCGCAGCCGGCCGACCGTGCGGCCGCCTCTCTCCCTGGGATGGTGCCGGCCGGCCCTTCCTCCACGCCGGAGACCCTGACGTTCGGCGGACTGGTGGACGCACTCGACCGGATCAGCACCGCACAGGGCTGGCCCCTGCCCGCTCACCCCGCCCCCGTACGAGCCATCATGGATCGCGAGCGCACCAAGTGGGAACGCATGCGCCTGTGGCCGGACTTCTACAATCCGTCGTTGTCCATCGCCGGCTATTGCGCGGAACGGGTGTACGGCGACCCGGCTGTTGACGCCGCCCGGTTCCTTGAGAGCTTCCAGGTCCCCAACGGGTCCATCGCGAATTCCCCGGGCGCGTCCGCTGTCTTCCTGCTGGAGTGCGAACGCCGCGGCCAGCAGTTCGACGCCGCGCGTCTTGCCCAGCTCCGGCAGTATCTTCACTCGCGCGTTCCCGCGAACATCGGCTACCTGGACCAAGTGCCGCACTTCGTCACCGCGTGGACGGTCATGTTCCATCACGAGCTGGGCATCCCGAAACCTCCGCCCCTTCCACCCCGTGCCCTCGACGAACTCTCCCGAGACCTGTTCCACCCCTCGGGTCTGCTGTGCACCGTGGGCGTGGGAGCCACGATTCCCGGCGACACCGACAGCACCGCATGTGCAGCCATCGCCGCCGCCATAGTTGGCCGTCCCGCGCCGAAAGCCGCGGGTCTCGACATGATGATCGGTTCCGGCGGCGCCTACCGAACCTTCCTCTTCGAACACGACCCCTCACTCACCACCAACATCCACATGGCCGCACTGCTCGACCTCGAAGGCGACCATGAACGGCTCCTCCCCGTCCTGCACTGGCTTCACCACCAGACCACCCAGCACCCCGACCAGGTCTGCAAGTGGCACCTCTCCCCCACCTACACCCTAGGAGAGATGGCCCGTGTCATGTCCAAAATTAACCACCCCCTGGCCCGATCCCTGTGCGCCAACGCCTCGGAACGTCTCTCTCGTACCCAGAACAGCGACGGTGGGTGGGGGAGCGACGGCTCGACAGCCGAGGAAGCCGGCTATGCCGCCATCGGCCTGGCCGCGGCGGCATCGCATGGACTCACCGGCGGGGACTGGAACCGTACTTTGCGACGTGCACACAGCTTTCTTTCCACGCACGAGCCACAGCTGACGCCTCTGTGGCTGGGCAAGACGCTTTACTGCGTCCAACCTCTCGTAGACGTCCTGCACACCGTAGCCATCCGCCGCATCGAAGAGACATGCGCGCAGAAGTAGGCGGACAGACGAGTTGGGCGGACTTCCCCTGCCGGCAACGGCAAGGACAGACCCTCGCACGTGATGACGTTCCGACTCCCGCACAGGCAATGCCCCGGTCGAAGGGGCCCCCGCATCTGCCGCGGAGGCCGGGGCGCCTGCCCATCGCCGGGGCCCGCCCCATGTGAACGAGCGGGCTCGCCGCAGTCCACACCCTCTGGCCGGACATCGATCCGCCGGAGGAGCCACACCGACCTGTACACCCCTGACGACGGCTACCGGGAGTCAATATGAACAACCCCAGTCCGATCCCCACAGCAGCCGGGGGGCTGCCGCTGCTGGGCCACCTCGTGCCGCTGCTACGCGACCCCCTAGGGTTCCTCACCCGCCTGCCCGAGTACGGAGACCTCGTACAGGTCCGTGTCGGCCCGCTCTCGGCGCTCGTGGTCTGCACCCCGGCCCTCACCGGCCAAGTCCTGCGCGATGACCGGACCTTCGACAAGGGCGGACTGGCCTATGACCGGGGACGGGAGTTCATGGGCAACGGTCTGGCTACCTGTCCGCACAGTGAGCACCGACGTCAGCGACGCCTGCTTCAGCCTGCCTTCCATCCCACCCGGTTCCCCGGCTATGCCCAGGCCACCACTTCCCGAGCCGCCGAGACAACCGGATCCTGGCAGGACGGCGAGATCCTCGATGTGTTCGCCGTCATGCAGGAGCTCACCGCCAGGATCACGGTCGACACGCTGTTCTCGACCACGCCGCCGCCTGATGTGCTCACCCAAGCCCTCGGCGACCTCAACACCATTCTCAACAGTCTGATCGTGCGGATGGTGACACCCCCTCCGCTGGATCGGCTGCCCACCCGCCGCAATCGCCGCTACCACCAGGCGCGGGCCCGCCTGCCCCGCACCCTCCACCACCTCGTCACCGAACGCCGGGCCGCCGGCATCGACCACGGTGATCTGCTGTCGATGCTGCTGACAGCCCGCGACCCCGACTCCGGGCCCGCCGAGCAGATGCTGACCGATGCCGAGATCATCGATCAGATCGTCACCTTCTTCGGTGCAGGGGCAGAAACGTCCGCCTCTGCCCTGGCGTGGGCGCTACACCTGCTGGGACAGCACCCCGAGATCGAGAAACGGCTGCACGCCGAGGTCGACTCCGTCCTCGGCGGCCGCCCGGCCACCCACGCCGACCTGCCCCGCCTCGAGCTGACCGGCCGCATCATCACCGAGACCCTGCGCTTGTGGCCTCCCACCTGGATCTTCACCCGCACCTGCACGGCCGACACCCACCTGGGCCAGTACCCGGTCCCCGCCGGGACGACCATCGTCTACAGCCCCCATCTCATCCACCGCCAAGCCGACTTGTATCCCGAACCCGACGGCTTCGACCCCGACCGGTGGGCACCCGACAACCCCCGTCCCCCACGGCGCGAGGCCTTCATCCCCTTCGGGAGCGGAGCCCGCAAGTGCATCGGGGACCGGTTTGCCACCACCGAGATGGTGCTTGCCCTGGCCACCATCGCCACCCGCTGGCGCCTGCAACCCCTCCCCGGTGTCCATGTCCGCCCCCACATCGGCGCCGCCACGAGCCCCGGCGGACTGCGGATGCGCGCCATCGCCCGATCGGCGACGGATACTGGCTCCCGTCCTTCTCCCGGGGAGGATGCTTGAGCCGAGCGCGGCAAGGCCGAGGAGCGGGCCGCCCAGTAGCGCCTCGACCGATGCACAAGCCCCCGGGTCACGGCTCCCAGGGTCCCTTTGTGCATTGGGGTGGTCGGCCGGTGCAACGATCAGCCGACGGCGATGTCACGCCCACTCCACGCCCACCAATCGCGATCTACCGCCAAGCGAACAGCGGCCACCTGCTCCTGCCCCGCTGTCACTACGTCGCGTAGCCTGCCATGGCACGCGGATCACGGTCCCGACCAGCGGCGACCCTCCTTCAGAGACAGCCTCCGCTGGGGGAATCTGGGGGGAATCTGGGGGGAATGAAGCCCCGTTGGGGGGCGGCTGGGGGGAATCGGCCGCATCAACAGACAGCACGACGAAAGAGCCTGAAAGACGGATCGCCGCAGGTCAGGACGCCTGCCCAATCGATTTCCGCAGGTCAGCGGCGTGAGGGTGACGACTTCAAGAAGATCTCCTCCTGGGCCGCCATCCTCTTTGCACCCACGTTGGTGGGAACGATCTACGGCATGAACTTCGAAGACATGCCGGAGCTGAAGTGGGCAGGCGGGTACCCCTTCGCGATCCTCCTGATGGCGGTGGTCTGCGTAAGTTTGTACGTAATTTTCAAGCGGCGGGACTGGCTCTAACTCCTCGCATCCCTCTCAGCTCTCCTTCGCACGTCACTTCCGCATCAATCACAGATCGGCCCAGAAGTGGCCCGTGGGGAGTCCCAGGGGAGAATCCGTGGAGAAATGAATCACAGGCGCTGAGGATCAGCCCGAGCCGTATTGCCACCGCGCTTCACGCCCTCCTCGTGATCACACAAATTCGTTCTTCACTCAGAAAAGGGCAGATCGGAGACGCTCAGCACAAGCGCAGCGGTGAGGATCTGAGGTGGTTTCGTCGACATCAGCTGCTGGTGGTCGAGCAGTTCGAGACGCTTTCGAAGCCGTACATCGAGCTCGACAGCCTTGCGGTGGAGGCTCTCGGAGGACACCTTGGGCTTCTCGCCCCTCCGCTCCTTCTCGGAGGCCTCCGCAGCATCGATGAGCAGCCGCTCACTCTCCGAGGTTAGGCGCTTGGTCACCAGTTCCCGGGCCCTGACCAACTCTGCCAGGCGACGGGGCTGGACCTCGGCCAGATACTGGGGAAGCTGGTTGGCGATGATCCAGCTGGTCGCCTTGTCCTCGGCGTCTGCGAGCCAGGGCAGTCCGTTCGCGATGTCGATCGCCGCGCCATTGGGCGCGGCGACGCAGTCGAGGTAGGGCGCGGGGCCTGCCGGCCGCACGGTACCGCGGCTGTCGACGTAGGCGTAGCCGAACCGTCGGGCCACCGACTCGCCGGTGGCGTCCGCGACCTCTTCGACGACCCCGACGAGGAGGTGCGGTTCGTCGAGGGCGGCCGAGACGAGGACGGTGCCCCGATTGAGGGCGCCCCCGAAGTTCCGGATGGTTTCGGCCATGACGGCGTCGTGCAGGGGGTGGCCAGGGGCGAGCAGGTCGACGTGGGCTCGGTCTTGGGGCTGGACGTGGCCGAGGTCGAAGGCGACGTGATCGTACTTGGCGGCAATGGGCCCGTTGCCTGCTGAGCGGACGTGCTGCGGCACGTTGGCTACCTTGTAACGCCCCGGTTCGCGCTTGACTATCCGGCCACCGAGCCGGGTGAAGGCGTCCTTGAAGGCCGATTCGATGTCGTGCGGCTGAAGACGTCGAGCGCGGGCTTCGTCCATCGCGGCACGCAGGGCGCGGAGATCGGCATCCGAAAGGTGCTCCGAAGCGAGTGCACGCTCGTCCAGGAGGCCCTTGAGACCGTCTCCGACGGTGGTGCCAATGACCTCGTACATCCGATCCTTGACGGCCGGCTGCTCACCGTACTGGATGGCATCGAGGAGCAAGTCTCGCAGCGGGGTCTCGGCGAACGCCTCACCCAGAACATCGAACACCTTCCCGCCGTACGTCTCGCGCATCTGGTCGAGTTTCTCCAGCAGGCGCGTGAAAACCTCGCCCTCGCGGGTGTTGGAGGCGACGAGGTTCCAGAGCCGACAGACCTCCTTCTGGCCGATGCGGTGGATGCGGCCGAAGCGCTGCTCGATGCGGTTGGGGTTCCAAGGCAGGTCGTAATTGATCATCAGGTGCGCGGCCTGCAGGTTGAGTCCCTCGCCGGCGGCGTCGGTGGCCAGCAGGATCCGAACATCGCGGTTCTTGGTGAACTCCTCAGTGATCTGTCGCCGTTCGGCCCGGCGTACGCCGCCATGGATGGCCCTGACGGCATCGGTCGTCCCCAGCAGCGACCCGATCTTGCCCTGCAGGTAGTGGAGGGTGTCGCGGTGCTCGGTGAAGACAATGAGTTTCCGCGGGCGCCCATCGGCGTCCGTCACCAGCGCGTGGTCCCGGAGGAGGGCGGACAGCTCGGTCCACTTACGGTCCGTTCCCGCCTCGCGGACGCGCTGCGCCGTCTGCACCAACGCCCTCAGCTCGATGAGCTCGACATCGAGCTCATCGACCGTCCGCGCCGCCGTCGCGGCATCGAGCAGTTCCTCCTCGATCTCCTCGATCTCCTCGGCATCGAGGTCGCCATGGTCGAAGTCGGCGAGGTCGGCGAGGTCGGCGAGGTCGGCGAGGTCGACGGTGGTCATGCTCTCGCGACAGGTACCGTCGAGGATCTCCTGCTTCCTGCGCTCCAGGCGCTCGGTACGCCGTACAAGGCTCTTGTAGATCGCCTCGGGGCTGGAGGCCAGGCGTCGCTGCAAAACGGTGAGCGCGAAACCGACGGTGTTCTTGCGTGTGCCACCGATGCGGTCGGCACGGTTCATCCCCTCGCGGACATAGTGGGTGACGTCCTCGTAGAGGTCGTACTCGAGTGCCGTGAGTTCGTAGGGGACGGTCTCCGCCAGACGCTCGGGGAAGAGTCTTCTGCCCTCGAAGGTGAGCAAGTCTTCCTTGATCATGCGCCGCATGATCCCGCTGACGTCGGTTCTCCTATTCTGCCTGCCCTCGAACCGGTCACGGTCCAGCAGGGTGAGGAAGAGCTGGAAGTCCTCCTCCTTTCCCGAGTGCGGGGTGGCCGTCATCAGGAGCAGGTGACGAGTGATCTCACCGAGCATCTCGCCGAGCTGGAACCGCTTGGTCTTCTCCACCTTGCCACCGAAGTAGTGGCCGCCCATGCGGTGCGCCTCGTCGACGACGATCAGGTCCCAATCCGTCTCCTGGAGCTGCGCCTTCAAGTGATCATTGCGGGAGAGCTGGTCCATGCGGGCGATCAGCAGCGGGTAGGTCTCGAAGACGTTGAGGTTGAGCTGGGAGTCAACGAGCTGGTTCGTGAGCAGGTCGAAGCGGAGACCGAACTTGAAGAAGAGCTCGTCCTGCCACTGATCCACCAAGCCTCCCGGAGCCACGACGAGGCACCGCTTGACGTCATCGCGCAGCAGGAGCTCCTTGATGTAGAGCCCAGCCATGATCGTCTTCCCCGCGCCCGGATCGTCGGCGAGCAGGAAGCGCAACGGTGTACGGGGCATGAGCTCGCCGTACACGGCGCGAATCTGGTGCGGGAGCGGTTGAACGTCGCTGGTCGCCACGGCGAGCATCGGGTCGAACAGGCCGGCCAGTGAGATCCTCTGAGCCTCGGCGACCAGCTTGAAGTCACGTACGTTCGCGTCGAAGGCGCGGCTGCCACTGTGGGCGACGCTCAGCTTCTCCTCGTCCTTCCGGAAGACGACCCGCTGGTCGAGGATGCCCCGGGTGGTCTTGTAGGTCAGCTCGAGTGCGTTCGCACCGTGCCACTGGGCGGCGATGACCGTGACGACCTCCGCCGGTATGAGTCCGTCGATCCGCAGACCCGGCTTGAGCTCCTCGAGCAGCACGTACACAACCTCCTGCTTTGCAGCCTGCGAACGCTACTCGGACGTTCCGGCGATTTCGTGATCCCGTCGACTTCGTCAACCAGGGTCGCTAATCTTCCCAGAGGTCATGCGAGTCGGCGGGGGCAATGGAGCGAGAAGCACGTCATCACCTGCGTGGTGTGGTGGAGGACATCAGCGGGTGGCACAAGGTCGCGGTGGGGATCGTCGAGCAGCGTGAGGCCGTCGAGACTGCGGCGGAAGACGCCGCCAGGCAGTTCCTCGGCCGAGTTGCTTCACTCGGGACCGCAACCACCGCATGGCGCGTACTACAGATCTCGCCGCCCGATGTCGACCTGGTGACCGCGCTGGCCTGTCGTCAGGCTCTTCCGGCGCTCACAGCCAACGCCCAGCAGGGCATCCACCAGTTGACCGACGACGCCGGCAGGGCGCTGACGGCTGTCCGCGCACTATTCGGTGCCCGCCGGATATTTTCGGGCAAGAGCCGCAAGGACGAAGCAGGGCAGGCTGCGACCTACCTCGTATCCCTTCACCAGCGGGCTGCGAACACCCGGCTCATCACCGAGATGGAAAGCTTGGCCGCATGGGGCAGAAGGACTGTCCCCACAGTCGGGCTCTCGGCCATCCTCGATGACACGGTCGGCTTCAGCCGGCGTCTCGGCGCCCGAGGCGAACTCGTCGGGCGCCATGAACTGGACGCTGCCAAGACCGCGATCGGCGCGATCGATCGGGCACTGCACCGCGAGAGCGAGTTCAGAACGGCAGTCAACGCCGCCGGTAATGCGGTCCGAGAGGACGAGGTACGCAAGCTGGTCGCCGAGATGCCCGTGGAACGGCTCAGGGATGCGACCAGCGGCCAACTACGGATCGCGGCGCTGATCGATGCCGGAATCGGGACCGTGCAGCAGGTCCTCGACCAGAAATCACGGATTCGATCGCTCCCCCGAGTCGGTGAGACGACAGCCAACCGGATGGTCGGCGCCGCGCAGACCCTCTGGCAGACCACGATGGACGAGATGCCGGTCCGCATCGACATCAAGAACCGATCCCACGCCACCACGAAGCTCCTGACGACGATGCGGGCCTGGGACGCGGCACGCTCGATCCGCAGCGCGACGGCGGACCTCGCCGCCGCCGACGCGGTACGACCGCTCCTCCAGAGTCTTGATCCCCGGACCTCCCACGTGGTTCTCGTCCCCCAGGCCCGGACCGTCGCCGAGTTGCGTGCCGCATTGGCGGCCGTCGAGCGCCGCGGGGCGGTGCTCGCCAGTGGGGCCGATGTCGCAGGTGGTGATCCTTGGGAGGATTTCAGCGCCCGGCCGGCCGACTACTACGCGATGCTCGCGGAGCTCGGATTCCTGGCCGACGACGCCGAGACGAGCCAAGGCGACCTGCCGGCCGAAATCGTCGAGGCGGTCAGGGAACTCAAGCTCGACACCACCCATCTGAAGGCGTCCCTGCGCGGATACCAGTCATTCGGTGCCCGCTTCGCGATCGTCCAGAGGAAGGTCATCATCGGCGACGAGATGGGCCTGGGAAAGACGGTCGAATCACTGGCCGTGCTCGCCCACTTGCGCGCCAAGGGCTCCTCCCATTTCCTGGTCGTGTGCCCCGCCGCCGTCGTGACCAACTGGGTGCGCGAAGTCCAGGCGAAGTCCGATCTGCTCGCATATCGCCTGCACGGGCCGGATCGCGATGACGCCCTGAAATCCTGGATCCGGAACGGTGGAGTCGCGGTCACCACCTACGACATCCTCGGTTGGCTGGAAGGGCAGATTCCCGAACGCGCCGAACCCGCATGCCTGGTGTTCGACGAAGCGCACTACATCAAGAATCCGTATGCCCAGCGAACCCGGCGCTCCACGGCCCTCATCCACACATCGGAGCGAGCGGTCCTCCTGACCGGCACCCCGCTGGAGAACCGGATCGAGGAATTTCGCAATCTCGTCGGCTACCTCAGGCCGGATCTGTCGATCAGTGCCTCGGAACTCGCTCCTCGCCAGTTCCGGAAGCAGGTGGCACCGGCCTACCTGCGGCGCAATCAGGAAGACGTCCTCACCGAGCTCCCGGAGCGGTTCGATGTCGACGAGTGGATTCCGATGTCCAGCGCCGATGAGCAGCACTACCGAATCGCTGTCATCGAGGGCAACTTCATGGCCATGCGCCAGGCCGCGCTACGCGCCGGCGCCAAGTCCGCGAAGATGCAGCGCCTCATCGACATAGTCGAGGAGGCCGAGGACAACGAGCGCAAGGTGCTGGTCTTCTCGTACTTCCGTGATGTCCTCGATGAGGTGGCGTCGGTCCTTCCAGGGAAAGTGTTCGGGCCTCTTACCGGCTCCGTACCCGCCGCGAAGCGGCAGAGCATGGTCGATGAGTTCTCCCAAGCCCGCCACGGGGCCGTCCTCGTCGCCCAGATCGTGGCGGGCGGCGTCGGTCTGAACATTCAGGCGGCATCGGTCGTCGTGATCTGCGAGCCGCAGCTCAAGCCGACGACCGAGTGGCAAGCCATCGGCCGCTCCCACAGGATGGGGCAGCTGGAATCGGTACAGGTACACCGCCTGCTCTCCGAAGAAGGCGTCGACCAGCGCCTCATCGAGATCCTGGCGCGCAAGAACCAACTCTTCGCGGAGTTCGCCCGCGTCTCCGAAACCGCCGACAGCGCCCCTGAGGCTTTCGACATCACGGACGCCGAACTGGCACGGGAGATCGTGGCGGCCGAGCGCGAGCGCCTACTCGCGGGCCGCTGACAGACGCCACACTCCCCAACTCCTAGTCGGAAGGCCGCCACGAGCTGCGACATGCTGTTCTTCCGCCTGCCCGAAGACGTCACTTCGGTGCGCGAGATCCCGAACTCCCCCGCGCCTTGGGGGTGACCATCCCGCGCCGCCGACCGCCTTCAACAGCACTTGGCTGCGGAGGTTGGACCACCGCTGTCCGACCCCCTGGCTAGCGTGTCCCCGTGAAGCCCACCGATGACCGACAGTTCCCCGCCGCGCTCGCCACTGCGATGGCCGTTCGATTCGACTACGCCGACGGGAAGACCGGGGTCGACTTCGAGCCCTTCCCGGCCTTCCTGTCCGCTGCCGAGACCACCGACTGGTTCCAGGCATGGAAAACAGCGAACTGGACGGCAGCGACTTCCGCGTGTTCGGGCAGGACGGCACAGGTGGGTACGCGGCGTTCTGGCTGATCCGCCCGAGCCGCCCGCTGGCCGACCAGCCCATCATCTTCCTCGGGTCCGAGGGGGAGACTGGTGTCGTAGCGCGCGACCTGGGCGACTTCCTATGGCTGCTGGCCGACGGCTACGGCCCCTGGGAAGCTGCCACCTCCTACGAGCCTGACTGGAAGGCGCGCTCCAACCCGGAGTTGGCAGCCATCGCTGAAGGAGAGCACCAAGTCCTTCTGTTCTTCGCGAAGTCCCGGTTCCGGGATGGGCGGGGCTCACCTCCCGAGTTCTGGACCCGGCCATGGTGGCGGCCGGGGCGCTGCCGGCCACCCAGGCCGGCTGGACAGTGCGGAGGTGAGGGCGGGACTGGAACATTGCCGCGTTCAGGCGGCCGCCGGCGCAGCGCGCACCGGTTGGGTTCGGCTCACCTCACCCCGAAGCTCCTCGGCGACCGCCACGGCGTCTCCCAGCCCGAGTCCCAGCCCCTCCCGCACGCTGCCGCCCATCAGGTGGACGCCAAGGCGCCCGCCCCGGAGCCGGAGCCGGAGCCGGGGCGGGCGAGCCAAGCCCTGATCCGGAGCCCGTGGACCCAGCCCCTGGCCCGTACACGCCGCCGCCCGCGCCGGAGACGCCGCCGCGACGAGCGGCCCGGCGGGAAGGGAGGCTGCCCGGCCGGCGGCTGCACACACTGAAATTCGTGCGTAGGGTGGTCGTGTGACGGAGACCAAGGCCACGGGGTACGACTGTCTATCGTCTCGTCTGGTTGCGGCGGGCGACCTGCGGGCGTTTCTGTTGGACTGTTTCGAGATCGCCGAGTCTCGGTTGTTCGTGGGTCAAGAGGACCGGGTCGCCGAGGAGTTGGAAGACCTTCCGCAGGACGTGGTGTTCTCCGCGTTCTGCACGTACCGGCAGGTCTTCGGCCACTTCGCGATGGGCTTTGGCGTCGGTATCGAGGGCGAGTTGGCCGATCGGGTCGGTCGCCGGGAGTTCGCCGAACGGTTCGCCGCCCACTTCGATGCGTACGTGCTGTACGGCGCCACCGAACCGCCGGGAGTGTGGACGGTGATCTTGCCGGATGGTAGATGCCTTCGCGCCGCGATGGATGAGGAAGACAACCGGTACGTGCTCGACGCGGCCACCGCGCCGGTGCCGGGGCTGCCCGGGGTCCCCGTGGACGAGGGCCTGTGGCGGCTCCGATGAGCGGGCACTCGTGACTCATGGCCCGCGGGGTGTCGGGTGGGCTGCGGCAGCCGGCAGCGCGGCTGCGAGGGAGAGGGACGCCAAGGCGGCGAACAGGTGGGCGTGGCCGCCGAGCGGGGTGGCCAGGGCCGCGGCTGCCCAGGGGGCAAGGGCGCCTGCCAGGTGGGACGGGGCGCCCAGGAGGGCCGAGAGGCGGCCGTAGTGGGTGGGGCCCCAGCGGTCGGTGACGGCGGTGGCCTGGAGGAGGGTCAGGTTGCCTCGTACGACACCGGCCAGGCTCGCGAGGAAGACCAGGAGGGGCATCGGGCCCGGGGCCGCCGCGAGGGCTGCCGTGGTGGCACCGCCCAGGGCGATCAGGGCGACGGTGCGGGTGGTGACCGAGGTGTGGGCGGACAGGCCGGAGTAGAGGGCGCGGCCGAGGGTCTGGCCGGCGCCGCCGAGTCCGAGTGCCCAGGCGGCCGTTGACGCGTCGGCGCCGCGTTCGGTGAGGAGCGGGATCAGGCCCATGACGACGGCGTACATCGCGAAGCCGGAGAGGGTGAAGGCGACGGCCAGGAGGAGGAAGGGGCGGCTGCGGGCGACCGGGGTGCGGTCGGTTGAGGGCCGGGCCGGTGGCGCCGGGGGCCAGGGGGCGCGTAGGGCGAGGGCGTGGGTGGGGATGGTGATGGCGGCGAGGATCACGGCCAGGACGACGTAGGTGGCTCGCCAGCCGAGGTGTTCGGCGAGGGCGGCGGTGAGGGGCGCGAAGACGGTGGAGGCCAGGCCGCCCGCGAGGGTGACGATCGTCAGGGCCCGCACGCGGTCGGGGCCCCACCAGCGGGTGAGGGCGGCGAAGGCCGGTGGGTAGAAGGTGGCGGCCATGGCGACGCCGGCGAGGATCCAACCGCAGGTGAAGACCGGCAGGTTCGGGGCGGCCGCGATCAGGAGGAGGGCCAGGGTGCCGGTCACGGACCCGACGCTCATCACGGCGCGCGGGCCCCGGCGGTCGAGGATCCGGCCGATGGGGATGCCCGCGAGGGCCGAGACGAGGAGGGCCAGGGAGAAGGCCGCGGTGACCGCGTTGACGGACCAGCCGGTGTCGGCGGTAAGGCGTGGGAGCAGCACGGGGAAGGCGTAGTAGACGATGCCCCAGCTGGTGATCTGGGTGGCGCAGAGCGCGGGGAGGGCGGCGCGTGGCCGCGACCGGGCCCCCGTTCCGGTCGCGGCCGTGCCTGCCCGGGTATCGGTCACCTCGGTCAGCAGCCGCCGGAGGGGACGGGGGCGCCGATGGTGAGGGTGGCGGGGGCGGCGCAGCAGCCACCGCCGGTCTCCTCGGCCGCGGCGGGCTCGTCGAAGAGGCCGGCGCCGCCGCAGACTCCGGTCTCGGGGAGGGTGAGTTCGACGCGCTCGGCGGCTTCGTGGTCGCCGGCCAGGGCTGCGGCGATGGAGCGGACCTGTTCGTAGCCGGTCATGGCGAGGAAGGTCGGGGCGCGGCCGTAGGACTTCATGCCGGCGAGGTAGACGTCCTTCTCCGGGTGGGAGAGCTCGTGCGCGCCGTGCGGGTAGACGGTGCCGCAGGAGTGCTGGTTGGGGTCGATGAGCGGGGCGAGGTCGGTGGGGGCCTGGAGGCGTTCGTCGAGGCCGAGGCGGAGTTCGTCGAGGAAGGTGAGGTCGGGGCGGAAGCCGGTGAGGACGATGACCTCGTCGACTGGGTCCAGCCGGCGGCCGTCCTCCCCTACGAGGACCAGCCGGCCGTCGGTGTCGCGCTCGACGGCCTCGGTGCGGAAGCCGGTGACCGCGTCGGCGTGGCCGTCCTCGACGGCGGCCTTCGCGGCGAGGCCGAGGGCGCCGCGGGCGGGGAGCTGGTCGGCGTCGCCGCCGCCGAAGGTGGAACCGCTGATGCCCCGGCGGAGGATCCAGGCCGCGTGGGTGCCCTCCGCTTCCTTGGCGAGGTCGGCCAGGTAGGCGAGGGCGGTGAAGGCTGAGGCTCCGGAGCCGATCACGGCCGTGCGTCTGCCGGCGTAACGGACGCGGACGGCGGCGTCCTTGAGGTCCGGGACGCGGTAGGCGATGCGGTCGGCCGCGCCCTTCTCGCCGAGGGCCGGGAGGCCGCTGCCGCCGGCCGGGCCGGGGGTGGACCAGGTGCCGGAGGCGTCGATGACGGCGCGGGCGAAGACGCGGGCCTCGCTGCCGTCGGCGGCGGTGTAGTGGATGACGAAGGGCCGGCCATCGCGGTCGGCGTCGACGATGCGGTCGCGGCCGGTGCGGGAGACGCCGGTGACGGTCGAGCCGTACCGGACCCTCTCGCCGAGGACGTCGGCCAGGGGCTGGAGGTAGCGCTCGGCCCAGTCCCCGCCGGAGGGGTAGGTGGCGGCGTCGGGCTTGACCCAGCCGGTGGGGGCCAGGAGCTTCTCGGCCGCCGGGTCGACGACCTCGCCCCAGGTGGAGAAGAGCCGTACGTGTGCCCACTCGCGGACCGCGGAGCCGGCGGCGGGGCCTGCCTCCAGCACGAGGGGCTCGACGTCCCGCTCGACGAGCCTGGCAGCGGCCGCGAGACCGATCGGACCGGCGCCGATCACGACGACGGGCAGGGCTTCGGTGGATGCGTTCACGACGGGCTCCCCGGTTGATTCGATGTTTGTCGATGTCCTGACGACTCCAGACTGGCACCGGATATCGATGTTCGTCAACATAGACATCCATCTAATTTCCGGGGATGATGCATGCATGTCCCCTTCCAAGGTGTTGCCGGTGTTGCCGGTCTTGCCGCTGGTGGAGCCGGACGCCGGCCCGCCGTGCTGCCCGCCCCTGTCCGAGCGCCCGCTGACGGCCGAGGAGGCCGAGCGGACCGCCGTGATGTTCAAGGCCCTCGGTGATCCGGTGCGCCTGCGGCTGTTCTCCGCCGTCGCCTCGCACGAGGGCGGCGAGGCCTGCGTGTGCGACATCTCCGACGTGGGCGTCTCGCAGCCGACGGTCTCCCACCACCTGAAGAAGCTGAAGGACGCCGGCCTGCTCTCCTCCGAGCGGCGGGGCACCTGGGTGTACTACCGCGTGGAGCCCGCGGTGCTCGCCGCCATGGGCGCCCTCCTCACCCGGGCCGGCGCGGCGTGAGCTTCCGCGTCGAGCCGCTGACCCGCTCGCACGCCGACCAGGTCCTGGCGATCTACCAAGCCGGGATCGACGAGCGGAACGCCACCTTCGAGACCTCCGCCCCCGGCTGGGCGGAATTCGACGCGGCGAAGCTGCCCGAGCACCGCTTCGGCGCGGTCGGCGCCGGCGGGAATCTGCTCGGCTGGGTGGCGGCGTCGAAGGTCTCCGACCGCTGCGCGTACGCGGGCGTGGTCGAGCACTCCGTCTACGTGCATCCCGGCGCCCGCGGCCGCGGGGTGGCCCGCGCGCTGCTGGACGCGCTCATCTCCTCGACGGAGGCCGCGGGCATCTGGACGATCCAGTCCGGCATCTTCCCCGAGAACACGGCGAGCCTGGCCCTGCACCGGCGGGCCGGGTTCCGGGTCATCGGCATCCGCGAGCGCATCGGCCGCCACCACGGCGCGTGGCGGGACGTGGTGCTGCTGGAGCGCCGCAGTCCGGCGATCAGCTGACCGGCCGCTCGACCCGCGTCACGCGGCAGGCGCGGCGGCGTCCGTCGTGCCGCGCATGAAGATGACGGCGACCAGGGCCAGGCCCAGCACCGCGCCCACGAGCTGCACTCCGACGAACGCCGGGACCGAGGCCGGGGCGATGCCCGCGAACGTGTCCGTGAAGGCGCGGCCGATCGTGACGGCCGGATTCGCGAAGGAGGTGGAGGAGGTGAACCAGTACGCGGCGCCGATGTACGAGGCGACCGCGACGGGTGCGAAGCGGAGGCGGTCGGTACGGGCCAGCCCGAAGATCAGCATGATCAGCCCGGCCGTGGCCACGACCTCGCCCAGCAGCAGGTTCCCGGCGGAGCGGTCGTGGGTGGACCACTGCACCAGGGGTTCGCCGAACATCGCGTCGGCCAGGATCGCGCCCGCGATGGCGCCGGCCGTCTGGGCGGGTACGTACGCGGCCAGCTCGCGGGCGGTGACCCCGGCGCCGCCGCGACGGCCGGTCCACCATTCGGCGAGGCTGACCGCCGGGTTGAAGTGGGCTCCGGACACCGGGCCGAGGAGGACGATCAGGACCCCGAGGCCGAAGACGGTGGCGGTGGAGTTGGCCAGCAGTTGCAGGGCCACGTCCTGGGTGAGCCTCGTCGCCTGGATGCCGGATCCGACGACGACCGCGACCAGCGCGGCCGTGCCGACGAGTTCCGCGGCGGCGCGGGCGACGAGCGGGGCGCGGCGCGGGGTGGCACCGGCCGGTGGCTGGGGCGCGTCGGCGGCCATGCCGGACTCCGCCGGAGGTACGGCGGCGACGGGCTCGGTGACGGACAACGGTTCTCCTCGGGCAGGTACGGGGAACATGACTGGTACGGGAACGCGGCAGTCCGGGGAAAGGACTACGGGCAGGACCGCTTGACGTTCGCTTCGGCCGTGGCACGCGCGGTCCGAGCGAGGTCGGCGAACCGACCGGCGATGGCCTCGATGGCCTCGATGGCTTCGGGGCGGAGCTTGTAGTAGGTGAAGCGGCCGCACGGCTCGGTCTTCACGACCCCGGCCTCCCTGAGCACCTTCAGGTGGTTGGAGAGGTTGGTCTGCTTGGCACCGGTCTCTTCCACGAGGTGCGTGGTGCACAGCGTTTCGCGGGAGAGCAGGGTCACGATCCGAAGCCTGAGGGGGTCTGCCAGGACTCGGATCAGTTCAGTGTCGACTGATGTCAGCATGTACTGATACTTTCACATCAGCCACCCCAAGGAAGAACAGATGCCCTCCACGCCAGCCGCCTCCGTCCTGTTCGTCTGCATCCACAACGCGGGCCGCTCCCAGATGGCCGCCGGTTTCCTGCGCCACCTCGCCGGCGACCGTGTCGAGGTCCGCTCCGCCGGTTCCGTGCCCGGAGACCGGATCAACCCCTCCGCCGTTGCCGCCATGGCCGAGCTGGGCATCGACATCTCCGACCAGAAGCCCAAGGTCCTCACCCCCGAGGCCGCCCGAGCCTCCGACTACATCATCACCATGGGCTGCGGCGACGCCTGCCCGTACTTCCCCGGCAAGACCTACCTCGACTGGCAGTTGGAGGACCCGGCCGGCCAGGGCGTCGAGGCCGTCCGCCCCATCCGCGACGAGATCAAGGGCCTCATCGAGGGCCTGATCGCCGAGATCGACGCCAAGAAGCACGCCTGACGGAGGGGACCGCGGTGGTCCGCGGCTACGCGGGGGTGTAGTCGCGGGTGCGGACGAGCTGTCGGGTGAGGTGGGTGAAGGCGCGGGCCGCGGCGCTTTGGTAGGCGTTCTCGCGGCACAAGAGGGTGACGGTGCGGGAGGGCAGGGCCGGTTCCAGGGGGACGGGGGCCAGGTGGGGGTGGTCGTGGGTGATGGCGTCCGGCAGGACCGTGGCCAGTGAGGTGCGCTGGACGACTTCGGCGAGGGCCTGGATGGAATTGGCCTCCACGGCGATGCGCGGCCGCACCTCATGGGTGGCGAAGTACGCGTCGATGTGGCCGCGCGTGGCGAAGTCCCCACTGAGCAGGGCCAGCTGACGTTCCGCCAGGTCCTGGACGGACAGCGGCTGATCCTGCCGGCCGGCGCCGGGCAGGTGGGCGCCCACGACGAGACCCAGGGTCTCGATGAACAGGGCGGTCGCCGTGATGCCGGGCAGGTGGGCGCCGTGGAAGGCGATGCCCAGGTCGAGTTCGTCGGCCAGCAAGCCGGCTTCGATGCGGTCCTGCGCCATCTCCTTGACGTCCAGGGTGATGCCCGGATGGCGGGAGTGGAGCTCCGCGGCGAGGGGGCCGATGAGGTAGGCCGTGAACGTCGGGGTGAGCGCGAGGCGCAGATGGCCACGGGAGAGGTCGGCCACGTCCAGGACGGCGCGTTCGGCCGCCCCCAGGTCCCGCAGCGCGCGGCGGGCGTGGTGCGCGTAGACCTCTCCGGCGTCGGTGAGCCGTACGGTCCGTCCGGTGCGGTCGAAGAGCTGTGCGCCCACCGTGCGCTCCAGCTGTTTGATCTGCTGGGACAGGGTCGGCTGGGAGATCCGCAGGTCTTCGGCGGCGCGAGTGAAGTTGGCGTGCTCGGCGACGGCGAGCAGATAGCGCAGGTGACGCAGTTCCAGGGCCATGACCACGACTATAGACGTCATCGATGACAGTCATGGGTACTGCGCCTTGGACACTATAGATGCAGGTCATGCATCGTTGAACTCGTCGGAAGGCACCACCGCCGGCCGGAGAGATCGACGAAGGAGTGACCCCCCGTGAACGTGATGGCGCAGGGTTTTCAGCGGTTCAGCCGGGACGTGTTCCCGGCGCGGGCGGCGCTCTTCGAGAAGCTCGCCACGACGCATCGGCCGACCGCCCTGTTCATCGGCTGCTCGGACGCCAGGGTCGTCCCGGAGTTGATCACCCAGACCGACCCGGGCGAGCTGTTCGTCATCCGCACCGCGGGCAACATCGTGCCCCCGTACGCACGGGGTGCGGACGGTGTCGCGGCGAGCGTCGAGTACGCGGTGAGCGCGCTCGGGGTCTCGGACGTGATCGTGTGCGGGCACTCGGCCTGCGGTGCGATGACCGCCCTCGCCTCCGACGGCGATCTCACCGGTCTGCCCGCCGTAGCCGGCTGGCTGCACCACGCCGACGCCTCCAAGGCCCGCACCGACGCCGGCGGAGAGCTCACCCGCGCGGATCGGGTCACCGCCCTCGTACGGGACAACGTCGTGGCCCAGCTGGCCAACCTGAGGACCCACCCGTCCGTGGCCAAGGCCATGGCGCGCAACAGGGTGACCCTCCACGGCTGGGTCTACGACATCGGCACCGGCTCCGCCGAGATGCTCGACGCCACCGGCGAACGGTTCATCGCCCTGGCCGGCTGACCGGCCCGGACCCCCTCGACCCCCTCGACCCCCTCCTCAAGGAAAGCAAAGGACATCCCCTCATGACGCACGCCCAGTTCGACCCCACCGCCCGCCGGATCCTGGCCTCCCGGGCTGTCGAGGCCAAGATCCGCAAGGACCTGTCCTGGCAGCGGATCGCCGATGAAGCGGGCCTCTCGGTCGCCTTCGTCACCGCCGCCGTCCTCGGCCAGCACCCACTGCCCGAGGCCGCCGCCAAGGCAGTCGCCGAACTCCTCGGCCTGGACGCCGACGCCGCGCTCCTGCTCCAGACCATTCCGACCCGCGGCTCCCTCGGCGGCGCCGTTCCCACCGACCCGACCGTCTACCGGTTCCACGAGATGCTCCAGGTCTACGGCACGACCCTCAAGGCCCTGGTCCACGAGCAGTTCGGCGACGGCATCATCAGCGCGATCAACTTCAAGCTCGACGTGAAGAAGGTCGCCGACCCGGAGGGCGGCGAGCGCGCCGTCATCACCCTCGACGGCAAGTACCTGCCGACCAGGCCCTTTTGACCTACGCCGTCGGCTCCGGGGTCAGGAAGTGGAAGCCGGGCCGCGGGTGCATCAGGAAGTCGTGGTGCGAGATGTTCCAGGCGTAGGCGCCCGCCAGGCCGAAGGCCACGCGGTCACCGGCCCGCAGTCCGGGGGCGGGGACATCGCGGGACAGCAGGTCCTTCGGGGTGCAGAGCTGGCCGGTGAGGGTGACCCGTTCCGTGGCGGCCGCGGGGCGGGGCCAGGGGTGCGGCCACTCGGAGACGGGGACGACGGTGCAGGGCTGGTCGTGGCCCTTGGTCGCCGGGGTGCGCATGTGGTGGGTGCCGCCGCGGACCACGGCGAACTCCTCGCCGTGGCTGCGCTTCACGTCCAGCACCTCCGTGGCGTACCAGCCGCAGTAGGCGGTGAGCGCCCGGCCCGGCTCGATCCTCAGCGTGAGGTCGGGGTGGGCGTCCGCGAGGCGGGCGAGGCCGGCGCCGTACGACGTCCAGTCGAAGCGGCGCTCGGGGGCCGCGTAGTCGACGCTCATGCCGCCGCCCACGTTGACCTCGGCGATCCGGACGCGGTGGCGGCCGGCGAGGTCCGCGGCCCAGGTGACGATCGACTCGGCGACCGCGAGCTGCTCCGGGGCGTCGAGGCCGCTGGCCAGGTGGGCGTGCACGCCGAGCAGCCGCAGCTGCGGATAGGTGCCGTCGGTGAGCAGGCGGACGGCCGTGTCGGCTTCGGCGGGGTCGAGGCCGAAGGGGGTCGGGCGGCCGCCCATGGCCAGCGAGCTGCCTTCCAGGGAGGCGGCGGCCAGGGGGAGGTTGAAGCGGAGCAGGACTCCGGGGCGGGGCGCGCCGCCGGCCGCGTCGGAGGGGGTGCGCGCGGCGAGGGCGGCCAGCACGTGGAGTTCGTGCAGGCTCTCGACGTGGAAGCGCTCCACGCCCAGTTCGAGGGCGTGCGCGAGCTCGGCGGGGGTCTTGCCGGGGCCGCTGAAGGCCAGTGGGCGGCCCGGAACGGCCTTGGCCACGTGGGCGAGTTCGCCGCCGGAGGAGACCTCGTAGCCGTCGACGTACGGGCCGAGGGCGGCCAGGATCTCCGCCTCCGGGTTGGCCTTGGCCGCGTAGTACAGCTCGACGCGCTCGGGGAGGGCGGCTCGGACGGCGGCCGCGTGCTCGCGCAGTGCCGTCATGTCGTAGAGGTAGGCGGGAAGTTCGGTGTCGGTGAGCGTGGCGAGTCGGTCGTGCACCGCGGGGGTGGGGTTGGTCATCGGGCGCTCCGGGTGTCGTGTTCGCGTTCGCGTGCATGGTCGAGGCCGCGCTCGTGGGCGTCGTCGGCGTGGTCCCCCAGCACCTGGGACAGCACGTCCTCGGCGAGCGGGGAGGCGAGCCGGACGTAGCCGGCGTCGCGGTCGGCCTTGCGCTCCCAGCGGGTGAGCAGGTTGGCCTTGGCGGGCAGCGGCACCCCGGCGAGCAGGGCGGCCAGCCGCGGCGGGCACCCGTTGCGGTCGGCGTACGTCTGGAGGGTGGCGCGGACCCGGGCCCACAGGGCGGCCTCGGACTGCGGGTGCAGATCGGCGAGGGCGGCGAGCACCTCGGCGATGTGGTTGACCAGCAGGCAGTACACGACCCGGTCCCAGCCGCGCTGGGCGTCGTAGGTCATCGGGTCGGCGACCTCGGCCGGGAGGGAGGCGAGGAGGTCCGCGTGCTGTTCGGGGACGAGCTTGGTGCCCTCCAGGTCGCGGAAGAGGACCTGGGCCGGCATGCCTTCCTCGTCGACGCAGACCACGACGTTCTGCAGGTGCGGTTCGAGTACGAGCCCGTGGTCGAAGTACGCGGCCAGGACGGGCGGGACGAGCAGCTTGAGGTACGCCGCCCACCAGTCGAGGGCGGTCTGCGCGGAGGTGTCCGCGAGCAGGCGGGAGATGTGCCCGGGGCCGGTGGGGTACTCGTCGGCGACGGCCGCGGCGAGCAGCGGGGTGGTGCCCGGCATGAGCCGGGCGAGCAGCCCCTCGCGGACGATCACGCCGAAGCCTTCGAGGACGGAGCGGTCCGGGGTGCCGTCGGGGCCGGGCAGGGCGATGCTGCGGTAGGCGGGCTCGCGGAGCATGGCGGTGCCGGGGAAGCGCGTCTCCAGGTCGGCGAGGACCGGGGCCAGCAGCCGGGTCAGGGCGACCGCGCCCGAGAGCTCGTAACTCGCGTTCTTGCGCAGGCAGTTGGTGATGCGGATGTTGAGGCTGAACTTCAGGAAGGTGGCGCCGTCGTACAGCGTGCGCACCGAGGCGGTGGCGGCGAAGGGCTTGCCGGCCAGGCCCAGGTCCAGGATGTCGCCGCGGTCGAACGCCGCGCGCAGCTGCGGGTGTTCGCGCAGCATCTCGTACTGCCACGGGTGCGCGGGCAGCAGCCGGTACCCCTCGGGCACGTCGGCGCGGAGCCGGTCGAGGGGCTGCGCCGCTCCGTCGGCGGCGGTCTCCTGCGCGATGAGGTGCTCACGGACGGCGAGGTGGCGCAGCTGGAAGGAGGCGCCGGTCTCGGGGGCGTACGCGAGCCAGGAGGCGGTGTCGCCGGTGCGGGCCTTGGGGGTGGGGTGGAAGCGGTGGCCGTAGACGAGGGACTGCTCGGACTCCAGGTAGGCGGCGAGCCCGTCGCCGTCCCCGACCGCGGTGTCCGTGGCGGGGCGCTCGGCGCGTACGGCGAGCGCGGCGGACACCGCCTGGTGGCTGGAGGCGACCTGCTCCAGGAACTCCTCGTTGCGTACGTCGGTCCGCAGCGTCAGCTCGTCCTGCACGTACTCGGCGAGGCGGCGCCAGCCGACCTCGGCCCAGCCGTCCTCCTGCCGCTCCCGCACCGGACCGGTGAACCGGTGCGCGCCGAGCAGCGACGTACGGCGCAGGGCGGCGCGCAGCAGCACCCCGCGGCGGGGCAGCCACAGCAGCAGGTGGCCGTCGGCCACGGCGGTCTGGTGTTCGGGTCCGGACAGCTCGCGCAGCAGGCAGTTCAGCAGGGTGTGGGCGACCGCGTCGTCGGCCGTGGGCAGCGCGGCCGGGGAGACCGCGGCGCGGGTGGCGGCGGAGGCGGCGGTACCGATTGCGTCGGTGAGGGACATCAGCGGCTCCAGCGGGTGCGGAGTGAGCGGGGGGAGCGGAGTTTCACGGCCGGGAGGGCTGTCGCGAAGACCGTGACCAGTGCCACGGCGGTGCCGGTCAGCACGGGGGCGGTGGGCCCGTACAGGCTGTTGCCCGCGGCGGCGGCCAGTCCGGCGACGACCGCGCCGGCCTTGGAGAAGAATTCGATCGAGCCGAACAGCCCGCCGGGGGCGCGGCCCTTGGCACAGTCGGAGGCCATCACGGAGAGGCAGACGAGGCCGAGGGTGAGACCGGCGCCGAGCAGCAGCCGGACGGCGGCCAGGGTGGCGAGCGAGTGGGCCAGTCCGTGCCCGGCCAGCCCGAGGGCTATGCAGGCGAAACCGAGCGCCACGCCGAGGCGGGGTCTGCTGTGGAAGGCCGAGTGCACCCACATCGCGGCGACGAGGTAGCACAGGTGGGGCAGGGCGAAGAGGACGCCGGAGACCGCAGGGGAAGTACCCGGGATCCGGTCCTCGACGAGGGAGATCAGGTACGGGAAGGAGATCACCGTGGAGAAGACGAAGGCGAACTCCAGGGCGTACAGCCCGTGCAGGGAGGTGGTGCGTTCACGGCGGGACGCCTGCGCCGGGGCCGCTTCCTCGTGCCGGGCGGCGGGGGCCGCCTCGGCGTCGCCGGTCGCCGGGCCGCGGGGTTCCTTCCGTACGCCCCGGGATTCCGGCAGCGCGGTGATCAGTACCGCGGCCGTCAGGGGAAGCACGGCGAGCAGGGCGTACTGGCGGTGCGGGGACAGCCAGGGCGAGAGGCCGCCCACCACGATCGGGGCGAAGACCAGGGCGGCGCGGGCGGCGCCCTGCATCAGGGTGAGGGCTTTGGAGAGCTCCTTGCCCTCCAGCGCGGCGCCGAGGTAGCCGTTGGAGGCCGCGAAGGTGCCGCCGAGGATGCCCTGGAGCACGAGCGCCACGGTGAAGGCGGCGATGGAGTCGGCCCAGCCGGCCAGCAGGAAGGACGCCGCCAGGCCCAACTGGGCGCGCAGCAGCAGTCGTTTGCGGCCGAAGCGGTCGGCGAGCCGCCCCCACAGCGGGGCGCCGACGGCGGCGAAGACGGTGGGGACGATGTAGAGCACGCCGGCCAGGCTCGCGTCGCGGTCGCCGAGTTCCGGGAGGATCTCGGTGAGGAAGGGCGGCAGGCCGAGCGCGGCGAAGGAGGCCACGAAGTAGCAGCCGGCGACGGCGTGCACCTGCTTGCGGCCGAGCGTCGCGGCCGGAGCCGGAGTCGCGGCCGGAGCCGGAGCCTGGGTCGCGGCCGGAGCCTGGGTCGCCTGGGAGGCGGTTCCGCGTCGTTCCGGGGGTGCGCTCGCGCTCACTGCGAACCACCGGCCCGCAGCAGGTAGTTGGGGCCGGTCGTGTAGTGCTTGTTGATGTCGGCGGCGCCGGAGCGCTCCTTGCTGAGCAGGGTTCCGGCGCTGACCATCGCCTTGATGGGCAGCCGCGGGGCGTCCAGGACGTGGGCGCGCAGCGTGGCGCCGGGCTCTCCCGGTCCGGTGCCGAGCCGTTCGACCGCCTCGGCGAGCCGGTCGCGTACGAGGTCCAGCAGGGCGGCGGCCTCGGCGCGGCCGTGCCGCGCCAGCCCGAAGGCGTACGAACCCGCGCACAGGTGCAGGGTGATCGTGGTGAACAGGTCGGTGAGCGGTCGGTCGTCGTCGCACAGGGCGCGGGCGTCGTCGAAGCCGAGCGGGGCGTCGCCGCCGAGCGTCGCGCGCACGCGGGCCGCGTGGACGCGCGGTCCGTCGTCGTCCTTGAGTACCAGCCGCATGCGGGTGTCCCCGGCCGGCCCGTGGTCGAGGACGAGGGAGATGTTCTGCTGGTGCGACTCCAGGGCGATGCCGTAGCCGAACAGGGTCGTCTGCCAGTCGAAGAGCAGCCGCAGGTAGGCGTCGAGCAGGGCGATCGGGTCGCCGCCGTAGAACCGGTCGGCCAGGTGGTCGATCAGCAGCCGGCCCCCGGGGGCTTCGGCGAGCAGCGCGGCGAGCGGGGTGACGACGGCATCGTCGAGGCCGGCCGGGTAGCGGCGGCAGAGCGCGGCGAGGAGCTCGTGGCCGGCGTGGGCGTACACGGTCTCGTCGGCGTGCAGGATCACGCCCTGGAACCGCGGTTCGCGTGCGATGACGGTTTCCAGCAGGCGCTGGCCCGCGACCCCGTCGGCGAGGAAGCCGGGCCGGATGATCCTGCGGTTGCGCAGCCCCAGGGTGGCGGTGGCCATCGGAACCTTGATGTGCAGCGTGGGGTCCTCGGTGACGGCCACGGTACGCATGGACAGCGTCGGGACCACGTCGAGGTACGGGCGCTCCGCGAGCACGGCCCGGTCGGCCAGGCCCGCGGCGCTCAGGGCCTCGCGCAGCGGTGCGCCGACGGTGAGCGGGTGCACGGGGAGGGCCAGGTGGGTGGCGTCGAGCCCGGGCAGGCCGAGCGCGGCCGGGGTGGGCCAGGCGGCGGGGAGCGCGGCCGGGCCGCCGGCCACGGTGAGGTCCTCGCGCGGCACGGCGATCCAGCGCAGCGCGAAGCTCGGGTGGAACTCGGGTGCGTAGGCGCGCAACTGGTTCTCGTCGAGGCCGGAGCGGCCGCGAGCGGTGGGGTACACCGGGTGGTCGAGGCGCGCGGCGAGGGTGTCGTACGCGAGCCCGCCCGCGAGGCCGGTCCAGTCGGCGGGGTCGGCGCCACGCTCGGACGCAAGGGCGGCGGCGACCTCGTCCGCGGTGTCGGCGTGCAGCCGCATGGTGGCGAGGGTCTGGCGGCACTCCTCGGCGAACGCTTCGAAGCCGCCGCGGTCGACGGGGTCGGCGAGCGCGCCGAGGGCGTCGAGGACTTCGTCGTGGGTGGTCAGTGCGCGGCCGTCGGACTCCCGGGTGAGCAGCGGCAGCCGGGCGGCGTACACGCTCTGGTAGCCGTCCTCGACGACCGGGAGGAGCAGGGCGTCGCCGTCGTCCGTCGGCAGTCGCAGCCAGCGGCCGTCGGCACGGTCGACGGCGGATGTGCGGGTGCGCAGGCCGACGACGTCCTCCCGCAGGAGCGCACCGAGGACACGGAGCAGCAGCTCCGCTTCGGCGGCGTCGGCGTGGGTGGCGGTGGCGGTGGCGGTGGCCGAAGTGGTCGTGCTCACGGGGTGATCTCCCAGCGCTGGGCCGCGAGGAAGTCGGCGGCGACGCGCTCGACGGTCTGCTGGTCGGTGTTCCGGCCGACCGCGCGCAGGGCGCCGATGAAGTCGCGGTTGGTGTGGTACAGCTCGTGCCGCTCCCCCACCGCGCGCAGCGGCCGGTACGTCAGTTCGACCCCGTCCACGACGAGGTCGGCGGCCTCGGGCGCCGCCGTGAGCGTGCCGGAGATCTGGGCGCAGGGGTTTTCGAGCAGGGCGGCGCCGTCCGTGCGCGCGCCCAGGTCCGCGGGCAGCGGCTCTCCCAGGTGCGTGCGCAGGACGTGCTCGAAGAGCGGGACGTCCAGCAGCCGGGCGAGCATCAGGTCGGCCTGGTCCCCGATGGCCCGGTAGTTGACCTCGATGATGCGGGCGCGGCCGTCCTTCACCACGAACTCGGTGTGGCAGATGCCGAATCCGACGCCGAGGGCGTCGAGCTGGGCGAGGATCTGCTCGACCACGGGTTCGGGGTGGGCGCCGACGAAGGTGCAGCGCTCCTCGATGAAGTACGGGGGCGCGGACAGCCGGGTGCGGAACCCGCCCAGAACGTGGCGGACGTTCCCGTCGCCGAGCGTCTCCAGGCTGCACAGGTCGCCGGCCAGGTATTCCTCGACCACCAGGGGGGCCTGCGGCCGCCGCTCCTGGATCTCCTTGCAGCGCAGGACGAGTTCCTCGGGCCCGTCGACCAGCACCACGTCCTCGCTCGCCACGCCCTCCCGGGGCTTGACCACGCACGGGTAGGGCACGTCGAGGGCGACGAGACCGGCCGGGTCCTGACCGGCGGCCAGTTCCGTCGACCACACGGCGTCGAGTCCGCTCGCGGCCAGGTGGCGGCGCATCTGGGCCTTGTCCTTGACGCGCAGCGTCGCCCGCCAGTCCTTGGCGGGGAGGCCGAAGTAGTCGGCGGCCAGGGCTGCCTGGGTCTGGAGGTGATCGCTGTTGGTGAACACCGCGTCGGGCGTGTGGTGGGTCGATATCCGGGAGATGACCGCGCGGAAGTCGCGTACGTCGCACTCCAGGACCTCGATGTCCGGCGCCGATCGGCGGTGCGCGTCGGGCTGGTCGGTGAGGACCGTGATCTGGAGGCCGAGTCGGGCCGCGGCGGGGAGGAACCCGTCGGTGACCGAGTCGGTCGGGTTGAGTGCGAGCAGGTACAACCGCATGGGCTGGGCCCCTTCCGAATCCTGAGCTGTGGGGGGTGAGCGGGTGACTGCTTTCCGGCACGCCTCGGTGCCGACGGTTTTCCGAACCCGCCGGCAAAAGCAGCTTAGGTTAGCCAACCCTTAGTCTCAACTCCGGTTCGAGACACGACGGGTGACGTGACAGTCGTGATCATAAATCATTGGGTTAAGGTAAGGCTTACCTACTCCCCCGTACCGGAGTCTCCGTGCCGCACATGATCGACAACCGATGACCACGGTCCCGCGCCTCACGTCTCCCCAGCGCCCCGCCCCGGACGCCGCCGCCACGCTCGCGCGGACCTACGGCCGCCTGGCGGCCATCTGCGAGGCACTGGACGTCCGGGTGGAGGCTCCCGCCGCCCGGTCCTCCGCGCAGCCCTCGGCGCAGCCCACCGCGCTGCCGTGGCGCCGGGTCAGCGGCGCGGAGCTGGCGGCGCGGACGGAACCAGCCGAGGCGCAGGGGGCCTTGGACGCCTTCGTGGCCGCCGAGGCCGCTCGCATTCGGGCCGGCCACGGGCACGATCCGCGCCCCGACGTCGCCGCGTCGCGCGCGCTGCACGACTACCTCTGGACCGTCAGCCTGCTGATGAGCGGCGCCTGGTACCTGGAGCGGCGGGTACCGCGCATCCGGCCGCGCGAGGTGCGCGTGGACCTCTCCACGGGCGCGTTCGAGATCGTTCCGGGGGCCGGATTCGCATGCCTGCCCGGCGACCCCGCGGCGCACCTGCCGGGCGCCCGGGTGGTGGCCGACGAGGAGGCGCTGCGCGCCGAGTTGCGCGCGGCCGTCGCCGACCACGTACGGCCGCTGCTGGCCGCCATCGGGCCTCGGGTCCGGCGCCGGGACCGGGCCCTGTGGGGCATGGTCGCCGACGACCTCGTCTCCGGGATCTGGTACCTCGGACGCGCCCTGGGTCAGGAGGATCACGCGGTGCGCGAGGCGACCGAACTGCTCCCGACCGCCATAGCGCCCTTCCCCGGCGGCGCCGACTTCAGGCGGCTCGCGGACCGCGAGGGGCACCTGCACCCGACCCGCACCCGGCTCGGCTGCTGCATGTACTACACCCTGGACTCGGCGCGGGCCTGCGCCACTTGCCCCCGGACGTGCGACGCGGAGCGGCTGCGCCGGATCGAGGGCTAGGGCCTGTCGTCAAATTCCCGTCGTCGCCCGAAGGGCGGCCCCGCGGCGTCTGGTGCGTGCTCTCGGCGTGCCGGGCGGAAGCCCTTGTACTGGACGT